>CAYYPB010000017.1:0-14322 GCA_964473405.1 uncultured Planctomycetaceae bacterium | reverse complement strand
GAGTCCTCGTGCAGGATGCGGTTCGCGGCGGCCGAGAAGTCGGCGACAAGATAGTCGGCCGCCTCCGCTGGGCCGTCATGCTCCGTGCCGATCAGGATGGTCCGACAGCCGGCTGCACGACCGGCCTCGGCGTCTCGGACCGAGTCGCCCACCATCCATGACGTCGTCAGATCCAGCTTCAACGCATCGGCGGCCATCCGCAACATGCCCGGCTTGGGCTTTCGCAGATCGCTGTCGCGGCGATAGCGCTCGACCGTCGCCTGTTCGCCATCCAGAAACGGGCAGTAGTATATCCCATCCACGCCGGCGTTCTGCTGGCCGAGCAATTGCTGCATCCGGCGATGCACGGCGGTCAAGTCGTCCTCGGTGAAGTAGCCTCGTGCGACGCCGGATTGGTTCGAGACGACGACCACGGGATAGCCGGCGGCGCGAAGCCGTGCGATAGCCTTCGCGACACCGGGCAGAAGTCGCACCTGGTCGGGATGGCTGATATAGCCCGGATCCTCGATGAGCGTGTTGTCGCGGTCCACGAGGACGGCCGGCCTGTGGGCGTCGGTCATCAGCGGCACCCTTCGCGCGGGGCGCAGGGTCCCCCTGCTTCGGTGGGGGGCGTGATGATCGTGTCGTCCTGTTTGCTCATCATCGCCTCAGTCGTACTCGCCTCCAAGAGGCACGGCCGCGCGGGCTGAAGCCCGCGGCTCTTCGTGCGACGGATGCCATCGCGGAATGCGCTAGCCTAGTTCGATTATCGCCTGCCGCAAGAGTGGCAGCATGATCTCGTGGTGGCCGGTGATCTGATGGCCGTAGCCGCGCTGCACGGGGCGACCGATGACGTTTTCGCTCGGGCGGTAGTGGCGGATCATATCCAGATTGGCGGTCGTGAGGCGGTCGAGGTCGCTGCCGAGGTTTCTGGCGACGGACACGGCCTTGAGAAACACCTCGGGCAAGACGACGGCAGAGCCCACGTTGCACCAGACGCCCGCCGGCGCATTGGGCCCTTCGCTGCCGAGGTCCGCCACGACATCACAGATGAGCCGAAAGTCGACGGCGCTAAGCGAGAGCAGATCGCTGCTGGCGACATTGTCGTGCATATGGATCGTGTCAGTGCCGGCGGCGACGTGGACCGTCACGGGGATGCCGGCACGATGGGCCGCGGCGAGGATGCTCATCTCGGCGCTGGGAGCCTGGATCTCGATGACGTGCGCCGCCAGCGCCGCGCCCAGACCGGTCGGTCGATCGGGCCGCTGTCGGAGGGCCTGCGCAAAGAAGGCGGGCGTCTCCTCCACCATGCCGAAGCTGCCATCGCGGATCGTGTCGGCGACTTCCTCGCTGGTTTGGCCGATGGTGGCGACTTCGATGTCGTGGATGGCCGTGGCACCGTTCATGGCGATGGCCGTGATGTGGCCGCGTTCGATGAGATCGCAAATGACGGTCGAACAACCGACCTTCACGAGGTGCGCGCCCATCGCGAAGACCACGGGCCGTTCGGCCCCGCGAGCGTCGACGATGGCCTTCGCCAGTGTGTGAATCGCCTTGGCTCCGAGGTAGGGCGGCAGGGCATCCAGCCATTGACGGAAGCTCGCCCCCTCGGGCGGGAGTTTCGCCATCGAATCGGCGGCGAACTTGTGGCCGCGCCGGTCGATGGGGTAGGTCTTCAGCTTGGAAAGATCGACGGGTTTGTAGTCCTTCATGGGCCTCTCACTACATCTTGGAGCTTCCTGTGGCACGGGCGTCCCGGCGGTGGAATCACGGGCGGGACGCCGGTGCCACAGTTCGATTGTGGCCAAACGCAGCGCTCCGCTACAGATCCGAGGGCATTCCTCATGCTCATCCGGCATCTAGGACGGCCGCGATTGCCTCGGCGAGCAACTGGCCGCCATCGTCATCGAACTCGATCTCCAAGTCGAGAACCAACAGCCGGCAGTTCGCATCCTCCCATCGCCCGACGAGCTTGACGGCGTCCTTTTCGGTCGTGAGGATCGCGTTGGCCTCGATTTGGCCCGCCGTGTCTCTCAAGCCTTCGAGCTCTTCCGCCGTGTAGTCGTGGTGGTCGGGATACTCATAGGCCGCCAGCACGGTGACGCCCTGGCTTTCGACGCTGCGTCGGAAGGACGCGAAATTGGCAATGCCGGCGAAGATGACGGCCTGCATCGCGCCGGGATCATCGATATCGACGGGCCGACCCTTGATGTCCATGAAGCGGTCGGTTCGATGCACGGCTTCGATGACGGGCTTGCCGCCGGAGAGCCGTTTCAGTCGCCCGACGAGCGCGAGCTTGCTGGATTGTTCCACTTGATCACTTCGCGTCAGGACGATCAGGTCCGCCCGTCGCAATGACGTCGGTGGCTCGCGCAGAAGGCCCCTTGGCAACATCCGACCGTGGCCGAACGGCGCGGTCGCGTCCACCAAGGCGATGTCCAGATCGCGAGCGAGCCGACGGTGTTGGAAGCCGTCGTCCATGATCAGTGCGTTTGCTCGCTGGGCGAGGGCACGTTGGGCACCGGCGACGCGGTTCGGATCCACGATGACCTGGGCGCGCGGGCAGCGGCGTTTGAGGATCATGGCCTCGTCGCTCTCTTGTCGCCAACGGCGCGTCGCCTCATCGCGCTGGTCTGCGTCGAATTGGATCGTCGCGCCCTTGTAGCCGCGCGTGAGGATAGCGACGCGGCGACCGCGGTCGGTCAGCATCCGAGCGATCTTTGCTGCAACGGGCGTCTTGCCCGTGCCGCCGACGGTGATGTTGCCGATCGAGATCACGGGGCAGCCGACTCGGCGGCGGCTCAGCGGCATCCAGGCGTACCACGCATTCCGTACCGCGATCACCATGCGGTAGGGAATGGCCAGTATCGCCAGCATGCTGCGGGCGAGGTTCATGTGCGGACCCTTGCGACGGCCTTCGATGAGGTCGAGGAATTGCGTGCTTCCGGGTGGCATGTTGCCTGGGGAGTCTAGTGCATATCGTCGGCGGCTGCAGCCTCGAATCGATGCCATCTACTGTTCTATCGCTGTGTCGCGACAAAAAACACCGCCCCGAAAGCTCGGGGCGGTGCTTGTTTGTCAACGATTGATCGTAGCGACCGGCCGCGGCGGCGGAAGTTCCGCCGCCGCACCGATCGATGGGTTGCGAGTTACGGCAACTGCAAGTCCATGATGACGGGCAGGTGGTCGGATGCGCCGAGGAGCGAATCGGCCGTGGCCGCGCCGTAGAGATTCGTCGGCGAGTCATTCACGTCCTTGTTGAAGTGAAGCCCGTCGTTGCCGAACGAGTCGTATGTGCCGGTGTCATAGTCCAGCCCGATCGCATCCAGCAGGTTACCGGAGACGAGCAGGAAGTCGAACCGATCATCGATACCGCCGGCGGCGGCACCCCCGGGGGCACCCGGGTTGTTGAGGAACGGCGACTGGGTGTGGACCGCGGCGTAGGTGCCGCTGTTGTGCCAGTTGCCGGGCGTGGCGATCGGATCGTTGAGCTGACCCGCGCCGGCCGCGGTCAAGGTGACGTAGGCAGGCTCCGCACTGGTGTAGACATTGAAGTCACCGCCGAGGATGTAGTGGGCAGCCCCCAGAGCCGCGATGTTCGCACGGATCAGGCCCGCGGCCACATTGCGGTCATTCTCATTGCTTGCACCCGTCGAAGCCTTGAGGTGCGTCGAGTACACATAGAGACTGGTGCCATTGAGTGTGACCATCCATCGGTCGGTGTCTCGCGGCCACGTGTTGATCGTCGTGTGGGCACCGCCGTAGGTGACGCTCGATCGATAGTACATCGCGTTGTCGGTGTCCGAGGTGTCCGTGAAGGTGGCCATGGTGTAGCCACCGGGACCGCCGGGACCGTTCAACACGTTGTTGAGGAAGTTGTTGGCGCCCGCGGCCCCGCTGACTTCCTGCGCGATCATGATGTCGGGCAGCGTCTGGTTGAGGATGGTGCGGAAGTCGGCATCCCGCGCGTACGGCCCGGAGTAGTTCAGCAAGTTCCAGGTCATGACGCGGACCGATTGCGGTACCAGCGCTTCGTCAACGGACAAGCCCGAGCAGAAAGGATCGCAGAGGCCGTCGTTCGGAGCGAAGACGTCCACCGGCGTGGCGTAGAAGTAGCACGGCAGCGGAACTCCATCCGACAAGAAGAACAGCTCCTCGCCGCCTCCCTGCGGGCAGTCGACCACGCAAGGAATGCAGATGTTGTTCCCTGGTCCTGCGAATAGCGTGCCTGCTGCCACGCAGCCCGTGCCGGGCGTCGCGGTGGCCGTGATTTCCCAGTGGCAGACATCAGTGATCTGGAGACCGTTGGAAACCGAACGGGCGGCCACGGTGCAGTCGGCCGCACAGGTTCCGTCGAGGTACCAGGTCGCCGTCGGATCGCCCGCGATGCACTGCTCGTAGGTCAGCCCGTCGGTGCAAGTCGCAAGGCTGGCCGCACAGCACGCGCCGGTCGGACCACATGGGAACGGCGTGCAAACGCCGCCCGCATTGAACGTTCCACCCTGGGCCGTGCAGTCAGCCGCCGTCGTTTCGATGCAGGCGACGCAGGTCGTCTCATCGACCACATGAGCGACGAACTCCTGGATGTCCCGGCCATCGGTGAAGGTGTCGCCGTTGACGTCCGAGCAGGGGTTGAAGATGTTGCCCATCAGAGCATCCACGAACGGGGCCACATCGGTCATATTCACGACCAGATCACCCGTCATGTCGCCTGGACACGCACAGCCGGCACCTCTTGCAACGGCCGCGCCCGTCAGGCAGCACGAGCCGAGGGTCGATGCACACGGCGTAATGTCAGCGGGCGTTAGCAGCAACAACTGGTAGCCATTGGTTGGCGGGATGCCGGAGAAGTTGTACTGGCCGAAGATTCCGGTCAGGTCAACTTCGCCCGTGGGAACTGGCGTGCCGACCAGCGGTGAGGTGGAGGCCGGAACGCGAACGGCGACCGTGTTGACGCCATCGGTGACGCTCAGGTTCCCATAGGCGAACGTGGCCGGCGGCGCGACGAAGGTGACGCAGGGTAGCGTCACCAATCGGCTCTCCAGGTCTTCGCCCGTGAGGCTACCGTTTATCAGGTCGGTCGTTGCGATCGTCGTCGGCGTCGGTGCCGCGACGGGCGGGTCGCACTTCTGAACCAGCGTGAAGTTGACCAGTTCGATCAACTGCCGGAAGTTCTGCGCCTCACCGTTCAGAACGATTCGATCACCTGGGGCGATCGGGGTGGCCAGCAGGGCGTCCATAAGGAGATCCGACCCGTAGATCGAAACGCCGCGGATGTCGCCGCCTGCGCCCGAGTTATCCTGGACCTGGATCATCTTGCCCGAGTTGGCCGTGTCCACGATGGATGACACGATGAGTTCCTTCGTGAAGACGGGCGCGTACGGCGCCGTGTCGGGCGGCGGGATGAGTTTGATCGCCGCGATATCCACCATGCCGGTGCAACCGGGAATCAGCGTCGCACAGGCCGTGCCATCGCCTCGATAGATGCCGCCGGCGATGCAGCAATCGGCCGGATCCTGTGCATCCACGCAAATGTCGCCCGGCATGCAGCAGGCACCCGTGCCGATCGGCACGCACGTGACTTGACCGCAGTTGAGGCCGGAGTTGAACGTGCCGATCATGATCGAACACATGGCCGGGGTGACCATCTGGCACGCACCGCTTGGTACGCAGCAGGCCGCGACTTCGGCCGGGGCACAAGAGGCCGCGCCGATGTCGGCGACGATGTCCATCAGGAGCAGTTGGTAGCCGCCATCATACGGTGTGCTGGAATCGTACTGGCTGAGAATGGCCGTTACGCTGACCGCGTCCGTCGGGATCAGCGTGCCAACGCCGTTGATCGCGGTCGTCGGGATGCGGACTGTGCAACTGTTCGTGCCGTCCGTGACGGTGTAGTTCATGCTGCCGGCGAAGGCGGCCACGCCATCACCATCGGTGAAGGCTACACAGTCCAGCTTGACGAGGACGCTCTCGTAGGCCTCGGCCGTGAGGCTGCCGGTGGCCAGGTCGGCACAGGTGATCAGCACCGGTGTGGGGAGAACGGCCGGGCCGTTGTTCGCAACGAGCCGGAGGGAGAACGTGGCAGAGTTGCTCAGCTGCCTCAGGCCGTTGAAGTCAGACGTGACGCCTTCGATGTCCACCGAGTCGCCGAGTGCTGCGCCGGCGAGGATCGCGTCGACATCGGCGGTTCCTCCGACGAGTGTCACACCGCGTTCGGCACCGGCCGGGCCGGAGAAGTCCTGAGCGTGGATTCCCTTGGTTGTCGCACTCGATATCGAATCGATCACGTTGGTGATGATCACGCTGCAGACCTGGACCTCACTGCCGACGGGGGCCGGCGGGGTGACGTCGTTCTGGATGTCGCCGCAGGGCAGGACACAAGGGTTCGGCGTGCATGGGACGTTCGTCCCGCGATAGAAGCCCTCAGCGGGCGTGTCGCAGGCTCCATAGAAGGCCTGCGAGCAGGTCGGGCCGTTGCAGCACGCGCCGGTGAGTTGGGCATTGGTGATGCCGGCGGTGTCGGTGCCATTGACCGGGTCGTACTCGCCGATCGTCCAACTGCCGAATAGGCCGTCAGGGAAGCGATAGGCGTGGCTGGGAACGAACGCGCCGTCGGGTCCCAGCGTGTTGAAGCTGTAGGTGCAGTCGATGCCGTCGAGGGTCTCGAGCAGCGAGATTTCGTCCATGACCGTCACCCAGGGCGTGATCTCGAGCCCGCAGCCGGCGGCGTCGTCGGTGTCGAGGTCCTGGCCGAGTGTGCCGGTCAGGCCGCCGACGAGCATGTGCGTGACGTTGTCGCTGTTCTCGAAACCCGTCGACACGTCCAAGTCGATGGAGGGCAGCGGCTCGCCGGGTCGGATGTCAAACGTCAGCGAGTTGGCGATGAGGAAGTGGCCATCCGCCGGAATCGAGTAGCCGTCCAGGCTGATGATGGTTTCGAGGATGCCGAAGTTGTCGTTCGGCGTGCCGGGGCTGTCACCGATGACGATGTAGCTCAGGCCGTTGAGGCTGAGGCCGGGCGTACCGACCAACTCGGCGTACTCGCTGTCGTCGACGCCGGGGTGATCGATGCGAATCTCGTTGATCTGGACATTGCCGAAGATCGTGCAGATGCCGGCGGTTGCGCAGGATGTGCCGTCACCGCGATAGATGCCACCACCGATCTGGTTGAGGCAGTCGAACTCGGTCAACTCGCTGCAACCCCCCAGCTCTCCGCAGCAGGCACCGGTCGGGAGGGTCGGGCAAGGCGTGACACAGTCCGTGCCGTCGCCCTGGTAGCTGCCGGCCGGGAAGTTCGTGTCGCAATCCGCCTGGGTCGTCACGGTGCAAGTGAAGTTAGGCTCGCAGCAAGCGCCCGTCGGTGCGGGGCATGCGTGACTGCCCAGTGTGTGATGCGTGCTGTCGCCGGAGGGGTTGAGTCCCTCGAAGACCCATTCGCCGGCGTTCAGACCGTCGGCACATGCGAGCACGACGGGAGTGCCTGGCGGGCAAACGAGCAGTGCGCATCCCTTGAGCGCGTCGAAGTTGCATCCGTCGAAATCAGCGGTGCCGACCGTGACCAAGCAGTCGCGTTCCCAAGCGGCGTCCATCGTGGGGTTGGCTCCACGCGGTCCGGCGTCCTGGTCGCCGGGGACGCCGAACATGTCGACGATGTCCGGGCCGAACATGATGCCGATCGCATCGTCACCGTTGAAGTTGACCACGCCGCCGGCGGCGAAGGCCGTTCCGGCCAAGATGGCACCGGGCACGTCGTAGCCGGGGATGGCGTCGGTCTCGTTGTTGAGGAAGACCAGGGTGCCGTTGGCGGGGATGGTCTTGCCGGACAGGTCGTAGGTGCTATTGGGGTTGGCCAGGTCGAAGTTCAGGTTGAACCATGTGGCCAGGACGTGACCGTCGAGGCTGATCGGGGCGGCCGACGTGTTGAAGAGTTCGATGGCCTTGAGGCTGCCCGTGGGGTTGCCGGCCGACTCGTAGTACTCGGAGATGATGACCGGGGCGAGGGTCGGGCAGACGGTCGTGCCGCAGTTGGTGCCGTTGCCATCGTAGAATCCACCCGATCCTTCGCAAGAGATTTGCGAGATGGTTTCACAGGGGTCGTTGTACAGGCAGCAAGCACCGAGGCAGTTGGTGGTGGCGCAGGTCGTGGTATCACCCTGGTACCAGCCGCCTGCGATGATGCAATCGACGACCGTCGTCGCGTCCTGACAGGTGCCGTTCTTGAGGCAGCAAGCGCCGGTCGGCTGCGGACAGGGGTTCGGCGTGCAGGTCGTGCTGTCGCCCTGGTACGTCCCGCCCAGCGTGGTGCAGGCCGCGGAGGTGATGACGGTGCAGTTGCCGGAAGCCTCACAGCAGGCCCCCGTGGCGACGCCGCCGAAGTTCACCGCGCCTTGCGTGTTGATGCCATCGGTGAACGTCCAGACGAGGCCGGAAATGCCGTTCCGCTGAATCGAGGAGCCCAACAGTGCGGTGGTGGGTTCTGAGGCACCAACATCCGTCGAAGTCATGCCGATGGCGGGGCCACCCGTCGCGAGGATCACGCCTTCATAGGACCAGAACTCCGACACCGTGCCGCTGATGTCCACGGCGATGCCGTCCGGGGCACCGTTCTGGATGCCATTGGCGGGAAGCGTCAGCGAGTAGTAGAAGCGGCCCGTCTCCAGCTCGCCGTGGGCGGTGAACGTCCCGAGGGCCAACGTGTTGTACGTACCGCCGCCGTTGCCGTTGTAGAGCGAAACGGTGACGTTGGCCGCAAGCGTGCCGCCGTCGAGGACGACCTCGACGAACTCGCCCGCGTCGGCGCCCGCATTGTCGTAGTGAAACTCGTTCAGATAAGCGCCTGCCTGGACGACGTTGCTCGTCGCCAAACAGACCGCTAGGACGCTACACAGCGCCGCTGTGAGAATCCGTCCTCTTCTCGACTCTAACATATTCTTGCTCCTGTTCCTTTGTCCTCGATCGCGTTCGTACGCTTCTCCGCGATCCCTCGTTTCGTTATGCTTGCTAACCTATTCATCCCAACCGGCGAGGCAATTGCCGCTGGCGATCACCGGTACGATTCCCTTTGACTCTATTCGGTCGTTTTGCATGTCGCATGTCGCGACTCCAGAGAGGCACTCGATGACGATCGACCCGACGGTCGTGCGATGCGGACCTTCCGCGGGCGTTGCCGTCGGCCGTCACGTCCGATGCGACGTGACACCCGCCGGCCAGAGGCACGGCGATGAGTCCCTCGTCTGTTTCCAGTCCCTCGGCTCGAACGGATTGGATCGCTTCCACCCTCTCGTCGATCGCAGCGCCGGTCCGAATCCGGACGCGGCCTGCACGGTTCCCCCGCCTGCAGCGTCGACGGTCGCCGCTGTCGCAGGTTCCGCATTGTAGCGGATTGCGCGGGGCGAACGGAAGGGCTGAGGCACATCGGGGGCAATAATACTGCGATTCGCGGGGCTCGGACGGCCCTCTGTTGCGAGGCTGTTTCTTGGCGTCTGCGGCGCGATGCGGATCGATGCGTGTGATAACGCACGCTTGGCCCCTCGGACTTGTGGTACGGGTCAAGATTGACTCTCTCGCAGAAACCCCGTTTTGGCGAAATCACCCCTTCTGGCGCTATCGCCAGGGCCGCTTTTTCTGGCGATTCGGGGTTCATGCGGATGAATCAAGGTTCGGGTTTCGCGTGCCACTGGCAGCAAGCTGCCAGTGGCCGCACCGCCGGGCAAGCCGTCCGTGGCCCCCCAAACTTGACCAGTACGTGGTTTTGTCAAGATCCGCCTTGGGTGCCCGCAGCTCTTCCGCAGAAGGGTCGCGCTGTCGCACCAGTGCATCGCCACACACCAAGCTGCGGGTTGACTGGGCTCCAACGTTTCTGTGGCACCGGCGTCCCGCCGGTGGAACCACAGGCGGGACGCCTGTGCCACAAGCTCATCACGCGATGAACCCGCAGACGCAACTGTGGCGATGCACCAGAGTTCAGGAGGGTCGCCCGTCGCAGGCTAACCTCCCCCTGATAGACCCCACACCGGCTATATCGGTGAATCCGAGGGGTCGCCGCGAGCCCGGCAGGTCCCTCGGCTTTCGTGAACGGGCCAGAAACTCCGCAGTTCGCCGGGCGGAGGCTCACCGGTTGTTCCTGGGTTTCGTATTGGCGGACGGTCTGGGTTCGTGGGGCCGCGGAAGGGGGCTACGGCTTAGGCCGGGGTGCTGCCTGGAAGGCCTCAGCGGCGAAGGCATCCAAAGAACCCATCGTGGAGCGTTCGAACTCCTTCTGGAGAAACTCGCCGCGAAGCCGTTGAAAATGGTGGTCCTTGATGAGGCCGATCAACTCGGGCTGGGCATCCCTGAACGACTTGACCTCGCCGCCTTCGATCTTGCCGAGCTTGACGATGAAGTAGCCCTTGTCCGTCTTGATGATGTCGCTGACCGTGTCGGCCTTCATCGTGAACAGGTGCTTCGACGGAACAGCCCACTCCGCCATGAGCGGGTCGCTGATGAACCCCCAGGCCCCGCCATCGTTCTTGTGGACGCCCTTGGAATGCTCCTTGGCCACTTCCCCGAACTCGGTGCCAGCCGCCAGTGCCGCGGCGGCGGCATCGATCGCTCCCTTCGCCTGACGCCAAGCGGCCGCCTGCTCATCGCTCGTGGCGGGTCGGCGATTGCTCAGCACCTCATCGTCGTAGAATTGTCGGATCGGAACGTGGATCAGAAACAGTTCGCGGCGCTCGGGGTTCGCGTTCCGCGCCAACATGGCCTGATAGGCCGTCCACAACTCCCGCTTCCGAGGCTCCGGCACCATCGGCAGGAGCCGCTCGCGAAGATAGCCGTCCACGACGAGGGCGCGGCGAAGCTTCTGGCGAATCTCTGCCCGCGGCGTGCCGCTGCTGAGCAGATACTTCTCATACTCCGTCTCGCGACCGCCGAACTCGCGGTTGATGCGATCCCGTTCCATCTTGTCGATGCTCTTTTGGATCTTGGGCTCGACCTCCTCGTTCATGTTCAGGTTCGCCCGGCGATAGATCAGGCGTTGAGCCAAGGAGCTGAGAAGGCGCTGGCGTATCAGTTTGGCCGCGCGGCGATCGTAGAGTTCGGCCGGTAGCGTCCCGACCAACTCCTCCAACTGGGGCCGGATCGGATCGAGGATGTCAGCGACGGTCAGAACCTCGCCGTTGATGAGCAGTCCGTCGGAGCGGACCGCGCTGGCGGACGGGGCCCGAACGGGCCGAGCGGCGTCGGCGTTTCTCGTCACGGGTTGCTTATGGTCAGGCGAATCGTCGCTTGCCCAGGGCATTCGCCCGTCGGAGCCGGCACAGCCGCACAGCAGCGAGAGGATCATTCCCGACAAGATGGCTTGGCGAGGCGTACACATGCCGCGTGATTCTAGCGACTGGGCTAGGCGGCCGAAACCCGTCGGTGGGCCCCGCAGTGCCGAAGCCACTTCACGGATCAGGGCATTTGTCCATGCCGACACGCTGGCGGCGTCGCGGGGTCGCTGTATGATCCACCGATTGAAGACCCGTGCCAACGGCCTCACGAGATGCAATACATGACGGATTCCCAAGAAACTCAGCCCCGCATCGCCGTGCTGATCCCCTGCTACAACGAGGCGGCGACCGTCAAGAAGGTCGTGGAGGACTTTCGGCGAGAATTGCGAGAGGCCGAGGTCTATGTCTTCGACAACAACAGCGACGACGGCACGGGCCAGATCGCGAGCGAGGCCGGCGCGATCGTCATTCGCGAGAAGAAACAGGGCAAAGGCCACGTCATCGCCGCGATGTTCGAGAAAGTGGACGCCGACTACTTCGTGATGGCCGACGGCGACGATACCTATCCGGCTGAGAATGTTCGCGAGGTGCTCGCGCCCGTCCTGGCTGGAGAGGCCGACATGGTCGTTGGGCGTCGCGAGGCGGTCGACAAGACCGCGGCCTACCCGCCGTTCCACGTCTTCGGCAACTGGCTCGTCCGCAAGCTCATCAATGTCATCTTCGGCTGCAAGCTGCGAGACATCATGAGCGGCTACCGGGCCTTCACGCGGGACGTCGCGGCGAATCTGCCGATTCTGGCGTACGGCTTCGACATCGAAACCGAGATGACGATCCAGTGCCTGTATCGGCGATGGGTGATTTGCGAGGTTCCCGTCCCGTATCGAGAGCGGCCCGCCGGCAGTGAGTCGAAGCTGAGTACCGTCCGCGACGGAACGAAAGTCATCTTCCGCATCCTCAGTCTCTTTCGCTCCTACAAGCCGCTGACGTTCTTCGGCGGCATGGGAATCGCCCTGTTTCTCTTGAGCTGTGGGCTGGGTGCGTTCGTGTGGTTCCGCGAGTGGCCCACCGGCTCGGGATACCAACTTTCGCTCATCATGGGGGCGGTGACGACGATGGCCATGAGCCTGATCGCCGTGAGCATCGGCGTGACCGTCCAGTTGATCAACTTTCGCTTCCTCGAGCTCGACTCGGTGTTGCGCCGCGGCAGATCGAGTCTCGACAAGGACGCATCGCATTAGTTTGGCAGCGCCACATACTCGCGGAAGAGCCGCCGGCTTCAGTCCGCG
Source organism: uncultured Planctomycetaceae bacterium (assembly GCA_964473405.1). Lineage (GTDB taxonomy): Bacteria > Planctomycetota > Phycisphaerae > UBA1845 > UTPLA1 > CAYYPB01. The sequence continues at coordinate 1,805 of CAYYPB010000017.1, read as the reverse complement.
CGGCTGTCCCCTTCGAGGGAACGCTACTCTACGCCGTACGGCCGCGCGGGCTAAAGCCTGCGGCTCTTCATTGGGTGGCGACGCAACGCTGTTATATGTAGGGAGAATCGTATGATGTCTGTCAAGCAAACTAACGCATTGTCGGCCAGGCTCCGCGATGCGTCGGCCGCCGCGTGCGAGCGGCTGGGCCTCTCGCCCGTCGCCGAGGGACGATTGGACGACGCGCTGACCAACGCGGTCGATCCGCAGCGTTTGATCGACAGCGTGGCCGAGGCATGGCGAACGACGCCCGACGAGGCCAAGGCGATTCTTGAAGCACAGGGGTTCGGTGGACTGCTCGCGAGGCTGCGACCGGAGCAATCCGCGACGGGCGCGGATGAGGTCGAGGCACCGCCGATCAGTGGCTCCTCAAGCTTCCAACTCGCCGAAGGCCAGATCGGCATCCGAGCCCTCAACCCGGCGTTCGACGAACCTATCAGCGCGCCGAAGGCGGCGATCGACGCCGTGGCCAAGGGCATCGACGCCTTTCTGCCTGGTGCGGCGGACGACGCCCTGGGTGTTCTCTATCGCCGCGAGCCGGCGGCGTATGCCAAGACATGGCTCGCCGAGACGGCTCCGCGAATCGACGCTTTCATTCGAGATCGGTTCGGCGAGGCCGGGCCCCAGTATCTCGTCAACAGCGGCATCGGGGCGAACGAGCAGTTCAACTACTTCGTCTCGGCGTTAGCCAACGCCCGGGCCAACCGACCGTTGACGTGGCTGCTGGCCAACTCGCCGCGAGAAATCTCGGCGTTGCCCGCTGACGCGACGGTCGAAAACACGCTCTTCATGGAGTTCTCCCGCAGCGGTATTACCCAGGAAACGGTCAAGCTCCACGAATTGACCCCGCCCGAGGCGGCGCGCGTGGTGTTCGCCAACTCCGGACCGCTCAAGACTCTGGCCGAGCGCGACGGCAACCTGCTGCTCGATTTGCCGGGCGAGGTGTCGGGCCGCTATGGCCGGAACAAGACGCCGATTCTCATGGCCCCGATGCATGTGGCTGGGCTGGACGTCGGGGCCTATTGGGCGACGATTCAGGCTGCCTGTGACGCGATGGATCTCGGCAGCGGCGACGCTCCGCCGGTCGCGGTCGCTCGGTTCATCCGCCTCCAGCAGTTGCGGCACGGGATCAACCACGTCTACTTGGGCACGAACAGCCCGCTCTTGCAGCGCTCGGCCGACGAACTCTGTCAGTTCTGGAACGAGGGCGTCAATCGCGACGGGAACGACATCACGATGTCTCGCTATCTGGGCTTGCCGCGAGATTCACACATGAACCTCGAGGCGATCTTGGGCACCAGCGAGCGGAAGATGGCGATTTTCCTGCTGGACACGGGGATGACCGGTCGTCACGCGCTGCTGCGAGACGAAGTCGTCGCGGTGGACCCGGGCCACACGGGTCTGACGATGGCCCAGACTGATCTGATCCTCGCCCTGGCCAACGCCAAGCGATGCAGCGAGAAGATGCCGGTGGTGCTGGTGACGGTGGATCGACCGGACTTGACGGCCTCGGCCTGGCTTGGGCAGCTCTGGGCGGACCTGACGCTGGTGTACTCGCGTCTCATCGGCGCTGATCCCGGCTCGAACCCGGAGGGCAAAGCCGGCCCCAAAGGGGCGCGCCCGCGGGTGTGGTGCGGGTATCGATCCAACGTCGGCACGCAGTGCGAGCTGGCCCCCATGCCACGCCTGTACCAGAAGTACATCGGCCACGACAACAACCGCGACGGCTACATGCTCAACATGATCGAGTCGCGGGTTCTGGCCCG
>CAYYPB010000016.1:0-14343 GCA_964473405.1 uncultured Planctomycetaceae bacterium | reverse complement strand
CGCGCGCCTCCGCTGCCGCGCGCGGCGGGGTGCCGCGCGACAATAGAAGGGACCGCCACTCCGCAAGACGCCAAGCCGGCGGACAGCGGAAACGCGAAATCGATCACGTCATCGCTCGACACCCAACCAAAGCCCACGGCCCGCAGGCCGTGGGTCGGCCGCTACGACCGCTTCTCGATCGGCACGACCTCGCGCGGCGGGGCGCCTACATAGACGCTCGTCGGGCGAATCAACCGGTTGTTCTGGTACTGCTCCATCACATGCGCGCACCAGCCCGTCACGCGGCTGCACACGAAGATCGGCGTATAGAAGGGAATCGGAATCCCCATCTGATAGTACGCGTGGGCCGCCGGATAGTCCGTGTTTGGGTGGATGTTCTTCTTCTCGAGCATCAGCGCCTGGAGCTTGTCGGCCATCTCCAGCCACTTCGTCTGGCCCGTCTCCTTGGTCATGTCCGCCGACCAATCTCGGAGGATCCCCGCACGGTGATCGCCGTTCTTGTAGACGCGATGCCCGAATCCCATGATGAGCTTCTTGTTGTCCGGATTCGCCTTGTTGTGGTCCTGGATGTCGTTGAACCACTTCTCGACGTTGGCAGTCTCGCCGATGTCCAGGAACTGGTGCATCGCCGCCTCGTTCGCTCCCCCATGTAACGAGCCCTTGAGCGCGCCGATCGCACCGGCGATGGCCGAGTGCATATCCGCCAACGTCGAGGTAATCGTCCGGGCCGCGAAGGTCGAGGCGTTGAACTCGTGCTCGGCGTAGAGAATCAGCGTCCCGTCCAGCACACGTCCCGCCTTGGCCCCGGCCGGCTTGCCGAGCATCATCGACAGAAGATTCGCGCCGTGCGACGCATCGGGATCGGGGCTCATCGCTGCGACGCCGTTGACTTTCTGCGCCCAAAGCCCGACGGCCGCGGCCGTCTGTCCGATCAGCCGCTCGCTCTTGCGCAAGTTCGCCGCGTGCGAGAGATCCTGCGCTTCGGGGTCGTAGTGCCCTAGAAGTGAAACCGCCGACCGCAGCATATCCATCGGCGGCGTTTCGTTCGGCATCGCCTTGATCGCGGCACTGACCTCGGCCGGGAGCTTCGTCGCCTCACACACGCGCGTGCGAAACTCCGCCAACTGGCCCCGAGTAGGCAACTCGCCGTGCAGTAGCAGGTGGGCCGCCTCGTGGAATGTCGCGTTCTCGGCCAAATCGCCGATGCCATACCCGCGATACCGAAGACTCGTCTGTGTCACTTCGCCGACGGCCGTGTCCCCCGCCACAATACCTGCCAGCCCCGCACCCGCTTTTTTGTCGCTCATGATGACTCTCCAGCTTTCCCAAGAGTTCTAACAAGAAGCTCTTGTGGCACCGGCGTCTCGCCGGTGAGACCACAGGCGGGACGCCTGTGCCACACTTTGGTTTCGGCCGACGGCCGCACTGTGTCCTCACGCTCCGTTCTTCGACGCCACGGCTTCGTCGATCTTCCGCAAGCCGTCGTAGTCGAGCAAGTCGTACAATTCGCTGCGCGTCTGCATGCGATCGACCCAAGCTCGTTGATCGCCGTCGCGACGAAGGTCCGCCAACATCTTCGCGATCACGCCGAAGGCCGTCCGCAACGCCGTCTGCGGATAGATCACCATGCGATAGCCCATCTCGCTCAACTCGGCCAGTGGCACGAGCGGCGTCTTGCCGAACTCGGTCATGTTGGCCAAGAGCGGCGCGTCCACGGCCTTGGCAAAGGCCGCCAACTCCGAGGCATTCTTCAACGCCTCAGGGAAGATCGCGTCCGCCCCCGCGTCAAGATACCGCTTCGCCCGCGAGACGGCCTCCTCGAACGAGACAACCCCCCGAGCGTCAGTCCGCGCGATGATGACAAAGTCCGGGTCAGTCCGTGCCGCGCAGGCGGCTTTGATTTTCTCCACCATCGCCTCAGCGGACACCAGAACTTTGCCGTCCAGGTGCCCGCACTTCTTTGGCAGAACCTGATCTTCGAGATGAACCGCCGAGACCCCAGCAGCCTCCATCTCCGAGACGGTCCGGGCTGCGTTGACGGCTTCGCCAAAGCCCGTGTCGCCATCCACGACGACCGGCAGCCTCACCGCCGAACAGATCCGCCGGGCATGAGCTACCGCCTCGGTCAACGTCACCAACCCCACGTCAGGCAGTCCATAGACCGCGTTCGACAGGCCGGCACCCGAGACATAGACCGCATCAAACCCGGCCTTCTCGATGGCTCGGGCCGTCAGGGCATTGAAAGCGCCCGGCATCTGCACGGTGGATTCGTCAATGAGGCTCCGCAATCGCTTGTTTCGCGTTTCTGGCATAGGGGAAGATTATCCGTCAAAGCCGACGGGGCGGCAACGCGGAGGTGCCACGAGAGCCCGGCCGAGCACATTCCGCTCTCAGCCGCGATCTCGCGAGAGCCGAGTGCGGCGAGACCTGTGTGGTCCTATAAAATCGCGGAATAAGTAAAAACCCTAAGGCTACACGACCCTTGGACGCCGATAATACACTCAAGCTACCTCTAGGTGGAGACTTCCTATGGCAGGTGAAGCGCCTCGCTACACGTCCGAGGGGGGGAGAATGAAGCGTTGGCTGGCGGAAACGCCGGATGCGACGCTCGGCGCACACCTGATCCTCGTCGCCATAGCCATCGCTGTATCGCTCGTTGTGCTGGACATCAGCCTGTTCAGTTGATGGCTTCCAGTCGCGTGACCACCTCGGGAACGATCTCGAGCGCACGGTCGATCTCCTTGATCGTGGAATCCCACGAGAGACTAAACCGGACCGCACCATGAGCGAGCCGTTCGTCGAGACCCATCGCCTGGATGACATGGGAAGGCTCCATCGAACCGCTGGCACATGCCGATCCGCTCGACGCGCAAACGCCGCGTTCACTCAGACCGACCAGAATCGCCTCGGCCGACAGTGACTCAAACGCGACATTCGTCGTGCTTGGAATCCGCCGCGACACATCCCCGATGACGCGAGCGCAGTGGACCCGATCGAGAATCCCGCGCTCGAGACGATCTCGCAACTCGGCGACATGCGACTCGCCCGATGCCAATCGCGACGACGCCAACGACGCAGCAGCACCGAGCCCCACGATCCCGGCAACATTCTCCGTTCCAGGCCGGATATCTCGCTCCTGATGCCCCCCCACGAGTTGGCTTCGCAGCCGGACACGAGGCCCAACATACAAGGCCCCAACACCCTTGGGGCCGTGCATCTTGTGCGCTGATAGTGTCATCAGGTCGCAGCCGAGAGACGCTACATCAACATCGATCTTCCCAACCGTCTGTGCCGCATCCACATGCAATGGAACACCACGGGCCGAGGTGACCTCCGCCACTTCCTTGATAGGAAAAAATACGCCCGTCTCATTATTGGCATGCATGACACTCGCCAGGGCAGTCCGCTCGCTCACGGCCCGCTCGAAGGCGTCGAGATCCAATCGCCCTGACGAGTCCACGCCCACGAACGTGACATCCAGACCCAACTTGGCCCATCGCTCGCACAGACCATGCACGGCGGGATGCTCGACCGCCGTGGTGACGATGTGCCGCTTCTTTGGATACGCCGCCAACGTCCCGAGGATCGCCAGATTGTCAGACTCCGTGCCCCCGCTCGTGAAAACGATCTCGCGAGGCTGCGCGCCGATCAATCCAGCCACTTGCTCCCGGGCGGTTTCGATCGCATGCCTCGCCGCCTGGCCCATCCGATGAAGGCTCGACGGATTGCCGAACTGCACTCGCCAACAGGGCTCCATCGCCTCGACGACGGAATCCGCCACACGAGTGGTCGCGTTGTTGTCTAGGTAAATCGATTTCACGGTCAGCATTATAGCCTGGTCTGGGGGCATGAGGGCTTCCGCGGCGACGAGCCAAGCCCCAAACGCTACCGCGGGGTTTTCGCCGCAGGCCGCACGGCGGATTACCCACCCGCTTGCGCTCGGGGATCATCCGCCCGCTTCTCAATGGCCCCACCACGCAGTTTCCAATAGAATCGCAGCAATGCCTGCGGAGACGATCCATCTTGACCCGCTCTCGCCTGATTCACAGGCCATCGAACGAGCGGCCCGACTGCTCGCCAACGGCGGCCTTGTCGCGTTTCCGACCGAGACTGTCTATGGCCTCGCGGCCAGCGCAGCTCACCCCGAGAGCGTCGAGCGACTCCGACAGATCAAAGGACGCGGCAACGAACAGCCATTCACTGTCCACCTGGGCTCCCGTGACGATTGTACTGCCTACGCCCCGGCCATCAGCCAGATCGGCAAGCGGTTCATCCGCAAGGGTTGGCCCGGCCCTCTAACGCTGATTACCACGGTTGACGATCCCGAATCAGTGGATGCCCGGCGGCAACTCTGTGACGAGGGCATGGCGGCCATCTACACGGGTAACTCCGTCGGTCTGCGGTTCCCCGACTACCCGGTCGCCGAGAAGCTCCTGCGGCTCGCCGGTGTTCCCGTCATCGCCTCCAGCGCCAACACCTCCGGAACGGACGCCCCCGTCGAAGCGGAGCAGATCACAGAGGCCATCCGCGGCCCGATCGACATGATCCTGGACGCTGGCCCGACGCGCTACCGCAAAGGCTCAACCATCGTGGCCCTCAACGGCACCGGCTTCAAGATCCTCCGAACCGGCGTATGGGACGAACGCACCATCCGCAGGCTCGCCACGATTGACATCCTCTTTGTCTGCACCGGCAACACCTGTCGATCCCCTATCGCCGAGGGCCTCTGCAAGCAGATGCTCGCCAAGCGGCTGGGCTGCGAGATCGACGAGTTGCTCGATCGTGGTGTCCGGGTTCATTCGGCCGGAACGCTCGGCTTGTCGGGCAGCCGCGTTTCCGAGGAGTCGGTCCAAGCATGCAGCCGCCGAGGAGTCGATATCTCCGGCCACACCTCGACGCACTTGACCGGCGAGTTGATCCATCCCGCCGACCATGTGTTCGTCATGGCCCGGCATCATCTAGAGGCTGCCCGCTCGATTGGCCACGGCGACACGGGGCGAGCGTTGCTTCTCGCTGATGAGGACATCTCCGATCCGATCGGCGGTTCGGCCGAAGACTATGAACGCACTGCCAGGGCCATCAGTGACGCACTGGAAAAACGATTGCAAGAGGTGGACGTATGAAGATTTCCCTGGGTGCCGATCACCGCGGTTACCACGCAAAATGCCGCATCAAAGCCTCGCTCGAGGAAGCCGGTCACACGGTTCGCGACTTCGGGACAGACTCAACCAAGTCCACCGACTACCCCGAGCCGGCGTTCGCCGCTTCCGCTGCCGTGCAAAGCGGTGAATGCGACATCGGCGTACTCTTGTGTGGCAGCGGCATCGGCATGTCCATCACGGCGAACAAGCTGCGAGGCATCCGTGCGGCCCTGTGCCATGATGAGCTGACCGCCGAAATGGCTCGACGACACAACGACGCCAACGTCCTCTGTTTGCCGGCCGATCTCGTCGGTGAGAGCCTGATGCATCGCATCGTGGAGGTCTGGTTGGAGACGTCGTTCGAGGGGGGGCGCCACAGCCGACGAATCACGAAGATTGGCGAGATCGAAAACGAGCAATACAAGGATCCGAAGTGCGATAGCTAGAACGCTGTGCAGCATCGGGCTCTTCACGGGCACAACCAAACGGCTTGCCGTTTGGCGGCTCGAACACCACAAACTCAGGAGCCATGGCCATGAAACGACTGTCCCTTTGCGCGGTGATTCTCTGTCTCATCGCGGCCGACCGAGAATGCCGCGCCACCGACAAGCCCACCGTCGAGGTGCAGGGAACGACGCGATCATCTTTCATCCCGGACACCGTCCAGGTCCGTTATCGAGTCTACGCTCACGGCATGACCGCCAAGTCCGCCTTGAAGAAACTGAGCAAGAGCCGCACGGCCCTCGAGAAACGGCTCGCGGGCCTCGATGGCCTCGAACCCATCCACCGATTCGGCCCCTGCATGGAACTCAAGGAAGGCAAGACCGGCATGGAGCAGATGCAGGTTCAGATCTTCCAGAACGCGATGGGCCAAGGAAACAACGACGACGACGATGAGGACGATAAGCTGCTACGATTGGCCTTCACGTCCACGATGGAGTGGAAGTTGAAGGGCGAGAGCCTCGAGGATGCCTATCGAACGCTCGACGCCATCAAGCGGCAGCTCGAAGAACTCGGCGTACTCGCAGGCGACGACACCAGAAAGAAGGCGGACGAGCAAGAGGACAGCGAGGCCGAAGCGGGCGAGGAAGATCGCGCCGTGGCAGCCAAGGTGCGATTCACCGATGGCCCGCGGTTCTACTTCATCAAGCGGTTGAGCGACAAGGAATTAGGCGACTGCGCAAGACTGGCATTCGAAGATGCTCGACAACGCGCCGCGCGGATGGCGATGGCAACCGGCGGATCGCTGGGCGCACTGGTCAAGTTGTCTGATTCGCTCAACATGGCGAATAGCGTGGTTGAAATGCAGGAGTCGGCGATCGCCATGAGCGCGTTCTTCGGCCAAGGCGGACCGGGGTTTGATGAGGACAAGAACCGTCCTGCCAGCGACGTCGTATCGGATACCCTCAAGCCCATCATCCACAAGACCGCCATATCCGCGGTTTTTGCGCTGGAGTAGACCGGCCGACTTCAAGGCAGAGATGATCGAGAATCACACAGCAAACGCCGTCGATCGGCTTGCCGTTTGGCGAGAAACAAGGATGCCCACACCATGACCGAACTCACCCCCCGACAAGTCGTCGAGGAATTGGACAAGTACATCATTGGCCAGGCTGATGCCAAGCGCGCTGTCGCCATCGCGATCAGAAACCGATGGCGCCGCCTGCGTCTCCCTGAGGCAATGCGCCAGGAAGTCGCCCCCAAGAATATCCTCATGATCGGCCCTACGGGCGTCGGCAAGACCGAAATCGCGCGCCGCCTCGCCGCACTGGCCAACGCACCGTTCCTCAAGATCGAAGCCACGAAGTTCACCGAAGTCGGATACATGGGCCGAGATGTCGACTCAATGATCCGCGATCTGCTCGAACTCGCCATCGCCATGGTTCAGAAGGAGCAGACCGAGGTCGTCCGCGAACAGGCCGACACCCTGACCGAAGAGCGGATCCTCGATGAACTCCTCCCGCCCGTGCCGCCCATCAGTGAAACTGCAGAGCCTTCCGGCGACGACGCCGATTCTCGCCGGCAACGAACGCGAGAGAAGCTCCGCACCCAGCTCCGAGATGGAGAGTTGGAAGACCGCATGATCGAGCTGCGTGTCGAGCAAAAAGCAATGCCGATGGGCATGCTGGCGACGACCGTAGGGCCCGAACAAATGGGCCCTGAGATTCAGGATCTCATGGACCGGCTCATGCCCACCCAACAGAAGGATCGCAAGGTCACGATCCGAGAAGCACGGCGCATTCTCTTCAGTGAGGAATGTGAGAAACTCATTGACCGAGAGAAGACCGTCGAAATGGCCATCGAACGGACCGAAAACGGCGGCATCGTCTTCATTGACGAGATGGATAAGCTCTGCGGCGGCCACTCGCAACATGGGCCAGACGTCAGCCGACAGGGCGTTCAACGGGACATGTTGCCGATCATCGAAGGTGCCAGCATCACGACGCGTCACGGCGTCGTCCAGACCGACCACATTCTGTTCATCGCTGCCGGTGCCTTCCACTCGACGAAACCGAGCGACTTGATGCCGGAGCTTCAAGGCCGCCTGCCTATTCGCGTGGAGTTGGACGACCTGACGAAAGAGGACTTCGCGCGAATCCTGACCGAACCGAAGAACGCCATCACCAAGCAACAGACCGCACTGTTGGGCACGGAGCAGCTGGCGTTGAAGTTCGCGGCCGATGCGGTGGACGCCATCGCGGAGGCCGCTGCCGAAGTGAACAAGACCACCGAGAACATCGGTGCCAGACGGCTTCAGACGATCATGGAGAAAGTGCTCGAGACTCTCTCCTTCGACGCACCTGAAATGGACGGCCGGTCCGTGACAATCGACGGCGACTACGTCAGCAAGCGGCTCACCGACATCGTCGAAGATCAGAACCTGAGCAAGTTCATCTTGTAGGAAAAGCGGCGACGGCCATGCCAAGCCGAACAGATACCGACAGGGAGTTTCTCCGATGACTCGACAGAATGGACGGAAGTCGGCAATCGTCAGCACACTCGCCCTTGCGGTACTTCTCGCAAGCGGAGCGTCGGTCTCCGCACAGAGGATCATGGGCGGCAAGATGAAGTCGAAGCCGATCGACTTCTCGGATCGCGTTGTGACTTTCAAGGCGCTCGACAACGTCGTGATTGAGGCAGATTACTACCCGATCAAGGTGAAGGAAGGGAAGAGCACACCCATAGCGATCCTGATTCACATGTATCCGGCCGACCGTTCGAGTTGGAAACCGCTGGTCCCCGCACTACGAAAATCCGGCGTCGCTGTTCTGGCCTACGATATCCGAGGAAACGGCGGCAGCACCAAGCCCGTCGATCGGAAGCTCGCGGAAGGCTACGCCAACCGCGACCCAGCCCATTTCAAATCCGCCTGGATGGATGTCGAAGGTGCTAAGGTCTGGCTGACCAAGCAGAAGAACATCGACACCACACGCTGCATCCTCGTTGGCGCCAGCATCGGATGTAGCATCGCCATCGACAGCGCATGCAAGACACAGAATGTCGCCGGCGCCATCTGCTTGTCGCCGGGCACGAACTACTTCGGCCTCGACTCAATCGCACAAATCAAGACGTGCTGGAACACACCCTTCCTCTTCATCGCCCCCGAGGGAGAGTTCGAGCCCGTCACCCAACTCGTCGAGGCGTCCGGCGGCAAGGCCAAGTCCAGGAGCTACCCCGGCGGAAACGAGAACCACGGCACGAATCTCCTCAAGGCAGACTTCGGAGCCAAGGTCACTAAGCGGATCATGAAGTTCGTCAGAAAGAACCTGGGTATCAAGAAGAAGAAGGGTGACAAGAAGAAGTCGAGCAAGAAAAAGAAGAAGAAGAGTAAGAAAGCGGCATGAGGCCATTGCGGAACCCGCGCGAACGCGACATCCCATCCAAAGCCCACGGCCGGCCGACCGTGGGGGATCGAGCCGCATGAAACCGCTGCAAATCGGCAACATCCAACTGGACACCCCCATCACACAGGCCGCACTTTCGGGATACAGCGACCTCGCGATGCGGCAACTCGCGCGCGAATACGGCTGCCCGTTCTCACTCAACGAAGTGGTACTCGACAAGTTGATCGCCGAGGGCGGCAAGAAGATGCGCCGCATGTTGGCCGTCTCGCCGGACGAACACCCCGTCGGCGGACAACTCATGGGCAGTGAGCCCGAGCAATTCGCCCGATCGGCCGCCAAGATGGTCGAACTCGGATACGACACAATCGATATCAACTTCGGCTGCCCGGTCCGCAAGGTCCTCGGCCGATGTCGCGGAGGGTTCTTGCTCTCGGACCCCGCCCGAGCGTGTGCGATCATCCGGCACGTGTTCGACGCCGTCGCCGGCCGCACGCCCGTGACGGTGAAGTTGCGGCGCGGCATGGACGACACGCCTGAAAGCGAGCGGAACTTCTTCACGATCCTGGACGCGGTCTTCGACATCGGCTGCCACGCCGTCACCCTTCACGGTCGGACCGTCGCCCAGCGCTATGTCGGGCCGAGCCGATGGACGTTCCTCGCGAGAGTCAAGCGACACGTCGGCGACCACACGCTCATCGGTAGTGGAGACCTCTTCGCCGCCACGGATTGTGTTCGAATGCTGAAAGAGACCGGCGTAGATGGCGTTTCCCTCGCCCGTGGCGCTATTGGCAACCCGTTTGTCTTTGGGGAGCTGCGAGCCCTGCTCGCCGGCGAACCCCTTCCCCCGCCGCCGGCCATCGAACGACAGCGCAAGGCCATCGAACGCCACGTCGAACTGATGACACGCATCTACGGTGCCCAGCGGACGAGCGTCCTCTTCCGAAAGTTCGGCGTGAGGTACAGCGAACTGCATCCGTTGACCCAAGAGGTGAAGATGGCGTTCGTCGCCGTCAAGTCGCCCGAGGATCTACGCCGCCTACTGGATCGGTGGTACTCCGACGGCTCCGCCTTCCCACCTGTCCTGCGCCGACGACCGGAAGTACTCGTCGCCGCCGGGGCAAAAGACGGCCCGCCTGACTGATTGGACTGTCCCATGGATTTCATGTCGCGCGTCCTGTTCGAGAGTGCCACATCGCTGGGTGTATTGTCGTTTCTATTGCTGGCGATCGTGTTGCTGTGGCGCACAAGATGGGAGTCGGCCTCGGCCCGGCGCTACGCGCTGCCCGTCACGTTGCTGGCGATCCTCCTACTGTTCGTGGTTCAGAACCTCGTCGTCACGCAGCGCGAAAGGATCCTGTCGGCCCTGGACGTTTTCATCGAGGCTCTTGAATCCGAGAACATCCCCGCTCTCAAGACGACGATCAGCACAAAGTACGAGATGGAGGGCCTGGATGCCGACGCCTTCGTCGCCTACACGGCCACGTTTCTCGAAGGCTGGAACGTCCGCGACGTCAGATACCGCCGCCGAGATGTCGCCCGCGAAGGTGACAAGGCAACCATGATGCTGGGGGTCGCAGCAACGGCGGGCAGAGAGAAGGAAGTCGGCCAGACACACTTCGGCCTCTGGGAATTGGGCTGGGTCCAAGAGAACGACACATGGAAGATCGTCTCAGTCAGACCCAAAATGATCGACAGCTACGCGATGGACTCCTACAAACAGTTGCCTATTGGACCTGAGTAACCTCGAAAGACGCTCCCCCAGAGCAACGGCCGAGCGTCGGCTTGCCGTTTGGCGGCAAACAACATTCCGCCGCGCGACAACTCAAGCCCCAAACGCATGTTTCCCACAAATATGACTCCCAACGACCAACTCGTGGATCGTCTCCGTCCCTTCGTAGGTAATCACGCTCTCGAGATTCAGCATGTGCCGAATAGGCGAACACTCGACGCTGATGCCGGCCGCCCCCATGATGTCGCGCGCATCCCGCGCGACGTCCAAGGCCATGCGTACGTTGTTCCACTTGGCCATCGACACCTGCGAATAATGCATCGTGCCCGCATCCTTTAGACGTCCGAGCCGCAGCGCCAAAAGTTGAGCCGTCGTGATGCGCCGCGCCATATCCGCCAGCCGTCGCTGGATCGTCTGCGTATGCGAGAGTGGCCGGTCGAACAACACGCGCACCTTCGCATACTCCAAGGCCTCCTTGTAGCAGGCGATAGCAGCGCCGATGACACCCCAGGCGATCCCGTATCGAGCCTGCGTCAAGCAACTCAACGGCCCGCCCAGGCCCCTCGCACCGGGCAGCATGTTCTCCGGCGGAACGCGCACCTTGTCGAAGAACAACTCCGAAGTGATTGACGCTCGGAGCGAGAACTTGCGAAGAATGTCGCGCGCAGTGTATCCCGGCGTATCCTTCTCGACGATGAACCCGCGCACGCCCTCGTCCGTCATGGCCCACACGATGGCGATATCCGCGACCGTACCGTTGGTGATCCACATCTTGGCCCCGTTGAGGATCCAGTCGTCACCGTCCTTGACGGCCCGCGTCTTCATCGTGCCGGGGTCCGATCCGCCATCCGGCTCGGTCAAGCCGAAGCAACCGATGATCTCACCGCGAGCCATGCCGGGAAGGTACTTCTCACGCTGCGCATCGCTGCCATACTGTCGGATGGGAAACATGCACAGACTGCCCTGCACAGAGACGAAGCTTCGCATGCCACTATCGCCGCGTTCGAGTTCCTGACAGACGAGCCCGTAGCAGACGTGGTTCAGGCCCGCGCAGCCGTAGCCCTCGAGGTTGCAGCCGAGCAGCCCCATCGCCGCGAGGCCCGGCACCAACTCGGCGGGAAAGCGGTGGTCCTCGAACGCCTGAGGAATGACAGGCAGGATCTTCTCATCAACGAACCGGCCGACGGCATCTTGAATCTCCCGCTCGTCCTCGGACAACATGGAACGAACGTCGAAGAAATCCGTGTCGAGGGGTCCGGCCGATTTCGATTCCGATGACATGCACCTACTCCAAATGAAGAGCCGCGGTATGCGCCGAAACTACTTCTCCTTGAGTTCCAACGCCCCGTTCCAGTCGTCATCCGGCGGAAACCGTTTGAATTCCTGGCACGCATCAATGTAGCGACTCGCCCCGAGATCATCAAACCGCTTCGACAGAAGCCGCGTAAAGTGAACGATGCACTCATCCCACTTGCGCTGTTGGTAGAGCGCGACACCGGCCTCGAACCGCTCGACGTACGCGCGGCCGGGCTCATCCAGCTCACCGCGTCGGCAGATGACCTCGTAGGCTGGAACGGTCTTCTTCTTTCCCTTGACCTGAAGGTCCGCCAGATGACGAAACTCGTAGTCGTCCTTCACCGCGTCCCGGGCCGCACCGGAAACCATGATCCGCGTGCCAAACACCTTGTTGGCAGGCTCCAGCCGAGCGGCAAGATTGACGATGTCGCCGATGATCGTGTAATCGGCCTTCAACTCGGACCCCATGTCGCCGTTCTTGCAAAGGCCCGTCGCGATGCCGACGCGCATCTCAAGCTGCTGGAAAATCCCACCGCATTCGCTCTGGGCCCGAGCTTGCTTCAGTTGGTCCAACGCCTCGAACGTATCGAGCGCCGTCTCGCACGCCACGCGCACATGTCCCGGCAACGGGTCCACCGAAGGGTTGAAGAAAGCCATGATCCCATCGCCCATGAACTTGTTGATCAAACCGCGATGCGACCAGATCACCCGACTCATTTCTTCGAGGTACGTATTCAGAACGAGCTGGACGACGCCGGCGTCTTCGGACTCCGTGATAGAGGTGAAGCCCTTGAGGTCGCTGAAGAAGCACGTCATGTCGCGCGTTTGAACGGCCTTGAAAGCTTGCGCCGCTTCAGGACTCTCCGCGATGCGCTCCGCAATGGCCGGAGAAGTGTATTGGCTTAGTTGTTTACTAAAGAGACGCTTGTCTCTCTCGGCTGTGAGTTGACGGAACAGTGTCACGAACGCCCAGGCCACGAACAGTGTCGCACCGATGGCGATGACAGCGAACCACAGATCGTGCCGCCGGAATGCTAGAACACAATTCACGATCGAGTAAAGTGCAATCAGAATGAGGGTTCCCAGCAGTGCCGCCCGAGGCCCTCGAACGGCTGTAACCACGCTGACCAGCAGGCCCAACAGTAGGCACACGGTGATCTCGATCCACAATCGCGACCGGGCAATGAACCGGCCCTGAAGAAAGCCGTTGAGTACGTTGGCGTGACACATCACACCGTTGGTACTCCTGTCGATCGGCGTCGTGACGATGTCGCCCTGGGCCGTCGCGGCGAAACCGACGAACACATACTTGCCGCCGATTCGACTTGCCAGTGCGGCCTTCTCGCGTTCGACGGACTTCGCAAGTACCGCGTTGGCCTCGCGCAACTTGGCGATGTCCTCGCGAATCAGCTTCCCAGCAGGCCGAAAACGCTCCGCGAGGGCCTTCAACTCCGGATCGCTTTCGATCTCAGCCGCTCCAAGGTCGTCGAGTTGGCCACAGTACATCTCCACCATCGACACGGCCACTTCCTGATCCTGCCTGATCCGCGCGAGCAGGGCATCGGACTCTCGCCGAAGTTCGGCAAGCCGCTCGGCCGTCAGGCTTCGCCGCAAAGTGGCAAGGCGAATCCGCGTCTGAAGGTCAAGCTGCTCGTTCACCCGTTGGCGATAGGCGGAGTCTGCCGACAGCTTCTTCGCAGATCGATCGTCACCTTCCCCCGACACGACCGTCAGCGTCCCCTTGGATGCCGCCACGACATCGGCTAGCAAATAGTCGATTGTCGTCTTGTTATCGCGTATGCGTTGCCTGGCATCACTGATCGACAGCAGTTTGGCGGCTGGGATGTGTGCAAAGTCGCCGCCTTCGCGCCAAGTCTTTCCGCTCGATGTCCAAGGGATGATCATGTTGCCATCCCCATCGAGCGGAACGCGCATCACCCCGCCACCTCGGCGTGGAATGTTCAATGTCCGCGCATCCGGCATCGACATCTGATCCACATCCAAGTCTAGAATATGAGCCGCCGCGGCGAACCCGAGATGCTTGATGATCCCGTTCTCATACCGAATCAGAGGCGGCACACGACGAACCGTCCCATCAGAATCGGGAAGGAAATTGACGCCCGCAACGTCGAGTGCCGCGTCGGCAAACTCATAATAGAGCGGCACAGCACTCAACGTCTCGCTCGCACGTGGACTGTTCGACGCCGACCAGGGTACGATCGCCTTGCGAAGCGCTCGCAAGCCTAGCGCGCTGCGATAGGCGTCGTTCACGTCTCGACGGTCGGCACTGTTTCGATCTCGTTGCTCGCCGAGAATCTCCGCTCGCACGTCG
>CAYYPB010000015.1:0-14388 GCA_964473405.1 uncultured Planctomycetaceae bacterium | reverse complement strand
CGCGGTCAGCGCCCTACACCACAATCAACGCCCACGCCCCGCTGAGGTGTTGGGTGGGTGTCGCCCCGGGTTGGGGCATGGGGGCCCCCCGCCGATGCCATCGGCGGCTTTGTGTGTGGCCGGCGGATGGGCCATGGCGATTAGCCTCGGATGTCCATGGCGTGCGAATCGAGCAAGGCTCGGAACGTCTCGCCGAAACCCTGGATCTCCTCGTCGGTGAGCGTCCGGTCGTCGTGGCCGATCTTCGTGCGCAGCGTGAGGCTCCGCTTGCCAGGCGGGATGGCACCGCCTTCGTAGGAACCGACGAACGAAACCTGCTTCAAGAGCGGATGTTCGAAAACCGCCAACTCCGTCTGGATGCCGGAAAATTTGCGATCGGCATCGATCAACACGCTGTAGTCGAGCTCCACCTGCGGATGCTTGGCGACGGGCGGCAGCTTCTCGTGATAACCCGTCAGGCTGGCGACTTCGGTGAGGCTCAGTTCGGCAACGGCAAAGGACCAAGCCTTGAGTCGTTCGTCGATCGTCTGACGCAGCGCCAGCGGCAGGACCGTCACGCGGCCAATCGTGCGCCCCGCCAGGGTGATCTCGGCCATCCGGTCGGCATCCTCCCAAGGCAGCGTCGCCTCGGCCTCGATATAACCGAGCGGCCGTTCGAATACCTGCCGTGTCCAGCCGTGCAGCGCGTGCCGCAGACGATCCCAAACGATGTCGTTGGCCTTCTTGCCGAGTTGGGCGACAACGAGACCGAGCCGCCGATGCTGCGCGGCCTCGACCGTGTCGTGACCGGCCTCGAAGACGCTGCCGATCTGGGCAAGCTGGAACCGGTCGTAGCGATGCCGGTTGCGTTCGGCAAACGCGATGAGTCCGGGCATCAGTGTCGTTCGTAAACGAGCACAGTTGACGGAGGCCGGGTTCTTCAGCGTGATGCACTTTCCTGGATCGAAACCGATCGTCTTGAGCCAATCGTCGTCGAACCAGATGTAGTCGTGAACCTCGGCGAAGTCGTTTCCGACACAGAGATAATCCAACGTTGATTCTTCAACGACGAGCGCCTCCGACGGCTCGAAGCACCGAGAGGCCACGGACGGTAGCGACGGCTCGATATTGTCATAACCGATGGACCGAGCGACTTCCTCGATCAGGTCCGCCTCGATTTCGATGTCCTTCGTCGCACGGAAGGTCGGCGGCGTGACACTCAGAATCTCCCCGTCGCGATCACAGCGAAACTCGAGACGCTCGAGAATCTCGACGATCTGATCCGGCGTGACATCCTGGCCAATGAACCGAGCGGCAAACGCGCAGTCCAACTGAATCGGCTTCGGCGCAATCGGCGTCGGGTAGCAATCACTGAGCGTGCCGGCCAACGCCAGGCCCGGCAACTGCCGCTGTGCCAGTCGATGGAATCGAGCGATACCAATCAGTGTGTTCTCAGGGTCGAGCGACTTCTCGAATCGAGCGCTGGCCTCGGTGCGATGGCCCATCGCGGTGGCGGCGCGCCGGATCGTGGCGGCATCGAAGTTCGCCGACTCGAGCAGAATCGTCTCGGTCTTCTCGCCCACCTCGGTATCGGCGCCGCCCATGATGCCGGCGATGGCGACCGACTTGCGATTGCATTGGATCATCAGCGTGTCAGTCGGCATCTTGCGCGTCACAGCGTCGAGCGTGGTGAACTTCTCGCCTGGCTTGGCGATGGCAACCTGGATGCCGGAGATGGCCGCACCGTCAAAGGCGTGCATCGGCTGCCCCAGTTCGAGCATGATGTAGTTCGTCAAGTCCACGAGCAAATCGATCGGCCGCATACCGCACAAGGCGAGGCGCACCTGCATCTCCAGCGGAGCGGGCTGAGAACTCAGGCCCTTCATGAGCAGGCCCGTGTACCTCGGACACTGCGCCGCGTCGTCGATCTCGATGGGGATGGCAGGAAGATCGTTCTGCAACTCGTCAATCGGCGTGGCATCGTATGCCTTGAGCGGCGTCCGCAAGATCGCGGCAACCTCTCGAGCGATCCCATAGTGGCCCCAACAGTCGGGCCGATGCGTGAGCGACTTGTTGTCGACCTCGATCAGCCAATCGTCGAACGGAGATGGATCGATCGGCGAGCCAGGCGCAACGCTCGGCGGCAAGAAGATCGCGCTGGCACCGATCTGCACGAGCCCGATCGACTGACCCGCAACGATCATCCCCTCGGCAGGCCGACCCTGTGGGTCGGTCGTACCGATGGCATGTCCCGCGATCATCGCGCCGGGCGGCGCGTAGATCACCTTGTCGCCTGTGCGAATGTCCGGTGCGGTCGAGATGGAGTTGTACTTCGTCTTGCCGGCGCCGACGACGACGTACTTGAGATTGTCATCGCCCTGCCGCCGGATCGACTCGATTTCGACGGCGATCAGCCCGGCAAAGTTGGGCTCGACATGCTCGACGCCTTCGACCTCGGCCGTCGTCAGCGTAAAGCGAAGCGCCAGTTCGTTCGGATCCAAATCGGCCGGAACGTCGATGAAGTCTTTGAGCCAGTTGAGTGAGATGAGCATGATCGTTGGTTTTCAGTTGTCAGTGTTGAGTTGTCAGTTTTCAGTAGCCAGTGTTCAGCCATCAGGTTCCGGGCGCAAGCAGCTGGGCACCGCGCGAGAACAACGTGAATCATCGATCCGCCAAACGGCAAGCCGGCGGGGACACCGCTGGACACAGTCGGCCATGTTGTTCTCGCGAGCTCCCAAGGTCAGCCCCGGAGGGGCGCAAGCTCATGGCCCACGGCGCGCGTCGTGGGAATCACGGTACGCCTCACAGTCCTAGCCCCGGAGGAGGCGTTGGCGGTTAGCCCGTCATCGCTACGCCCGAGAGTTTGCCGGGATGCACCAAGCCTCGAAGGTCGCCGCTGTTTAGGATGCGGATGTCGGCGATGCCGTATTTCATCATGGCGAGTCGGGTCAGGCCCAGGCCGAAGGCGAAACCCGTGTATTCGTGTGGGTCGATGTTGCCGTGGCGCAGCACATTGGGATGCACCATGCCGCAGGGGAGGATTTCTATCCAGCCCGTGCGCTTGCAAGTCGCGCAACCGGCACCGCTGGCCAGCTTGCCCGTGCCATCACAAATGGCACACGACATGTCACACTCGAAACCCGGCTCGACGAACGGGAAGAAGCCGGGCCGCAGGCGGATCTTCACATCGCGATGGAACACCTCTCGAAGCAGCAGTTTCATGAACGCGATCAGATGGGCGATCGAGATGTCCTTGTCGATCAACAGGCCCTCGAGTTGATAAAACGTGTTCTCGTGCGAAGCATCGAGCGCCTCGTAGCGAAAACAACGGCCTGGCGCGATCACGCGGATCGGCGGCCCCAACTCGCTCATGGCCCGAACCTGACAAGGACTCGTATGCGTGCGAAGGAGCCAACCGTTGGTCAGCCAGAACGTATCCTGCGTGTCGCGGGCCGGGTGCATCTCCGGGATGTTGAGCGCCTCGAAGTTGTAGAACTCCGTCTCCATCTCCGGACCGCCGACGACCGCGAACCCCAGGCTGCGGAAGAGCCGTTCGACCTCGCGCTGAACAACCGTGACGGGATGGAGCGAGCCCCATTGCGTAATCGGCGGCGGCAGCGTGGGGTCGAAGCCCGCAGCGGTCTTGCGATCGCCCGCGACATCGGCCTTCTTCAGATTCGCCTGAGCATCCTTGAACGCCTGTTTGACGTCGTTCTTCGTCTGATTGATGGCCTTGCCGGCGGTGCCGCGGTCCTTGCCATCGAGCGTCTTGATGATCTTGAGCGCCTCGGCGAGCGGGCCCTTGGTGATGCGGCTCTCGGCGGATCGCAGGGCGTCGACGCCGCCAGCCTCGCCGATGGCTGCCTCGGCGTCGGCCTTGATCTTTGCGAGGTGTGCTTCCAGTTGGCTGAGGTCCATGGGGGTTCCTGTCGGCCGAATCTGTTGATCGGCAAGTCGCCAATCACGCGAACGCTGTCGGATACTCCCGTAGTTGTAGTGCCCCGGAGAAGGCGCGGCAAGCACTATGCGCAGGGGTGCGGTCAGAGCCGCGACCGTAAGGGAGTGCTTACCGCCATGCGGCAGGCGGACTCCCAATTGGGCGAAGGGCGATCCCTTACGGTCGCGGCTCTGATCATTGGGATCCGGCGCGTTCGCCGTCGGGCATGATCCGACTCACGAGGAGGTTGACCAGCAGGGCTGCCATGAACGCCAACGGGAGGTTGTAGATCTCTATGTCGCCCGGAGCCATCGCATCCATGTAGAAAATCTTCCAGAGAATGGCAGTCACGAAGCCGACGAACATGCCCGCGAGGCAGCCGGCGTAGGACGCTCGCCGCCACAGCAGAATGAGAATGACCTGCGGACCAAAGGCCGCGCCGAGAATGGCCCAGCCGTATTCGAGTACATACTTGTAGACCTGGACGTCTTCCCTGATGACCAGCAGCACCGCGCCCAGACCGACCCCGAAGACGGCGAGTCGGTTGATGAGCATCTGCGACTTCGCCTTGCCCTTGCCGATGAGTCGGCCGTAGATGTCACTGGCGGCGGCGCTGGCGGCGACCACGAGTTGGCTGTCGGCCGTGGAGCAAATGGCGGCGAGAACGGCCGCCAGGATGAGCCCCGCCAAGGCCGGCGGGAGCATGTGCTTGGCGGAGAGAACGAGGCCGAGTTCCTTGCTGGCCTCGCTCTCGAGCAGTTGCCGCCCCCACGGCGAGCCGGCCTCTGTCATGGCCCTGGCCATCAGGCCGACCGTGACCGCCCCCCAATAGACCAACAACCCCCAGACAAACGAGATGATCCCCGCGATCTTGGCCGCCTGTTTGTCCTTCAACGCCATGAAGCGAACGAGAACATGCGGCTGGCCCGCATAGCCGAAGTTGATCCCCAAGGCCCCCGAGCCGAGGAGGAAACCGATGAACGCCGTGCCACCCACTTCGGGCGTGAGGCGAAGGAGCCCCCCGCCGTCGATGGCACCGAGTTGATCGGCGATGAACCCGAAGCCGCCCTTGGTCGCGAGCAGATAGACGGGAAAGACAACCAGCGTGCAGACCATGAGGAAAGCTTGAAGGAAGTCGGTCCAACAGGCGGCGCGGAAACCGCCCGCAACGGTGTAAAGCAAGACGACGCCCGCCCCGATGAGAACGCCGGTCTGATAGTTGACGCTCGGGAACGTCGCCTCGAAGGCTTTGCCGGCCGAAGCGAGCTGCGCGGCGACATAGAGAAGCATGGCGACGAGAATCACCACGACGGCCAAGATGCGAAGGATGGGCAGCCGCTCGCGAAACCGAAACGCGAAGAAATCCGGCAGGGTCAGCGCAGACAGTTCTCGAGACTTGTCGTGCATGCGCCCGGCAATGACGAACCAGTTGAAGAGGAATCCGCACAGGCAACCCGGGATGATCCAGTAGGCCTGCACGCCGGAGCCGAAGGCCCAGCCGACGAGCCCGAGCGTGACCCAGCCCGATTCGCTGGAGGCGGAGGCGGACAAGGCGGCGACCCAACCACCAAGGGAACGGCCAGCGAGGAAGTAGTCTTCGTCGCTGCGCTTGGCGAATCGTGCGGAGTAGAGCCCCACGGCGATGATGGCCAGGGTGTAGGCGGCGAGGGAGACGCCGACGATCAGTGTGTTGGCCGATTCCGCTGGCGGCATGAGACGATCTCCTCCACAGGGTTGGCGCGACGATCCCGCGGAGGGAATGTATCTCGAAACCGGCGTCATGGGCAGGGGGCGGTGGCGATGGTGCAGTCCCGGCGGTCGGCCCACCTTGCGCGGCTCATCCTCGCACGCCGGCATCCCTCGTCCTGGCGATGTGGCGAGGGCCTGAGCCGCAGCCTGCCACGCCCCTCAATCGTAACATCATACCCTCGCATCGGTTACGCGAAGCATTTGGACTTGACACCCGATTCGATCTCCGCTACATTGCCGGGCTCGGCGTTGATGGGCTGTTCATCCCTGTGTGGGTGTTCGCGCCGATCGTGGTCGGGCAAGTGAGCGGCCGAATTCATCCCGTTTGAGTTCCCGCGGGAAACCCTCCGGATCTGTTGCATAGGTGAAGTCATGGTACCCAAAAGGAAAACGTCCAAGTCGGTCAAGCGGTCGCGGCGATCCCATCACGCGCTCGACGCCGTGAACCTCTGTTCCTGCCCCCAGTGTTCCTCGGCGAAGCTCCCCCATCGCGCTTGCGCCAACTGCGGCTACGTCAATGAGAGAGTGTCGATCCCGGTCAGCACCGAAGAGAGCTAAGACCCCATGCGGATTGCGATCGATGCCATGGGGGGTGACCGTGCGCCGGATGAGATCATCCAAGGTGCGATAGAAGGTCGCGAATTTCTGGGCGACGATGATCGAATCGTCCTCTACGGTCGCCAGGACGTCGTGGCCGCCGGCCTCACTCCCGGAGCCGCCGCCGACTCTCGCATCGAAATCGAACACGCTCCCGACGTCATCGAAATGCATGAAGCGCCCGTCGACGCGCTCAAGCAGAAACGCCAGTCTTCCATCGTCCTGATGGTCAAGCATGCCGCCGAGAAGAAGGTGGACACCGTCATCAGTGCGGGCAACACGGGCGCGTTCGCCGCCGCCAGCCAGCTCAAGATGAGAACGCTGCAGGGGGTTCATAGACCTGGCATTGCCGTGGTGCTGCCCTCTTTCTCAGGTCCATTGACGGTGTGTGATGCCGGAGCGAACGTGGCCCCAAAGCCGATGCACCTCCTGCAGTACGCCAAGATGGCCACGGCATACGCGGAATATGTGTTGAAGATACCGTCCCCCAGAGTTGGCCTGCTGTCGATCGGCGGCGAGGACGTCAAGGGTAGCCCGTTAGTCAAGCAGAGCAACGAACTCCTGAAAGCCGACAATAGCCTCAACTTCGTCGGCAATGTCGAGGGTCGCGAGATATTCTCCGGTGCCTGCGACGTCGCGGTGTGCGACGGATTCGTCGGGAACGTCGTCTTAAAACTAGCCGAGGGGATGGCCGAGGGTTTGATTCGGATGATCGCCCGAGAGGTAGCCGCAGATAGCGAAGAACTGACCAAGCGGTTCGAGCCTATCATCAAGGCCATCTGGCAAAAGCACGACTACAGCGAGTACGGGGGGGCGCCGCTTCTGGGCGTGGCTGGCTCGTGCATCATCTGCCACGGCAGCAGTGATCGCCGCGCAATCAAGAACGCGGTGCGCGTCGCGGTCGAGTTGAACCGCAGCCACCTCAATGATGTAATCACCGAACGCTTGGCGGAGGCGTCCTGACGATGGGTAAACGACTCGGCGTCCGAATCTCTGGGACCGGCCACTTCCTGCCCGAAAAAGTGATCGACAATCGGTACTTCACCGAGCGCCTGGACACGACCGACGAGTGGATTCGCGAACGCACGGGCATCATCCAACGCCACATGGCGGGCGAGAACGAGTCGACCAGCACCATGTCGATCGCCGCGACCGAAGCGGCCCTGGCCAATGCCAAGATGACGATCGACGACATCGACATGATCATCGTCGCCACGATCACGCCGGAGGCGGGCCTGCCCTCCACGGCGTGTTTCATTCAGAAGGCGATGTGCAACCGACCCATCCCGGCGTTCGACATCAGCGCGGCATGCAGCGGGTTCCTCTACGGGTTCATCCAGGCCACGTTCATGCTCCAGGGCGGGTTCTACAAGAACATCCTCGTCATCGGTGCAGAGACCATGACGCGGATCGTGGACTACGAGGACCGTGCGACGTGCATCCTGTTCGGCGATGGCGCCGGCGCGGCGATCCTCTCGGCCACCGAGCCAGGCGACAACGTCGGCATCATCCATTTTCAGATGAACGCCGAAGGCAGCGGCGACGAGTTGCTGTTCATCCCCGGCGGTGGCTCGCGGCTCCCACCGTCCCAGATGACAATCGACGAACGCCTGCATTATGTGAAAATGAGCGGCCGAGACGTCTACAAGCGAGCCGTCAAGCGGAATCACGAACTCGTGGACGTCACACTGGCGGAGGCCGGTGTCAAAGCCGAAGACATCTCGCTCGTGATCCCTCATCAGTCCAATCTACGAATCATCGACTCCGCTCGGCAACGACTGGGATTGCCGGAGGATCGCATGTTCACCAATATCGAAATGACGGGAAACACGTCGGCCGCATCGGTCCCCATCGGGCTCGATCAGTGCTTGCGGAACGGCCGCCTCAAACGAGGCGACCTGGCCTTGCTGATCGCGTTCGGAGCGGGTTTCACCTGGGCATCGACGCTGATTCGGCTCTAAGTGTTTCTTCAATCGCCTCGTCCCGGATGTGGGACGCATGGCCGGGGAACGGTTTTGAACAAGACGGCAATCATCTTCCCGGGGCAGGGTGCCCAGACCGTCGGCATGGGCAAGGACGTAGCGGCCCAATCCACGGCGGCCCAAGAGACGTTCGCCCGAGCGAATGACATTCTCGGCTTCGATCTGAGCGCGATCTGTTTCGACGGCCCCGCTGATCGCTTGAACGTGACGAACATCTCGCAACCGGCGATCTTCGTCACGTCGGTCGCGATCTGGAACGCGCTGGAGGAGCGGGGAGCGCTGGCCGAATTCGCACCCCAGGCGATGGCCGGCCTGAGCCTCGGAGAGTACACCGCACTGCATCTGGCCGGATGGCTCGATTTCGACGACGCCCTACGACTCGTCGCCGAGCGGGGTCGGCTCATGCAAGCCGCAGCCGAGGCGTCTACGGGGGGAATGGTCTCGATCATGGGGGCGGATGAGGCCAAGGTTCGTGCGTTGTGCGAGGAAGCGGCTGCGGGAGAGGTCCTGGCCCCGGCCAATTTCAACTGCCCCGGCCAGATCGTAATCTCCGGTACACAAACGGCTTGCGAGCGTGCGGCTGGCTTGGCGGAGCGCCACGAGGTCCGTGCCATTCCCCTGACGGTCGCCGGAGCGTTCCATTCCCCGTTGATGCAACCGGCCGTCGATGGCCTGGAAAAGGCCCTGGCGGCAGCCAATATCAGACCGGGCCGAATAGGTGTGGTGTCCAACGTCTCGGCTGACTATCATGCCGGTCCTGACGACGTTCGCCGCCTGCTTCGCGAGCAGGTGGCCAAGCCCATCCGCTGGCAAGCCTCGATCGAGGGGCTCGCATCGGGCGGGTTTGATCGTTTCGTCGAGGTCGGTCCCGGTCGTGTGTTGACGGGGCTGATGAGGAAAATCAATCGCGGCGTAGAAGCAAGGAACTTTTCGACGGCGGCGTCGTTGGAAAAAGTGCCCGCGTAGAGCAGGGAACCGACAGATGCCTCTTTAGGCCGCTCTGTGGGAAGACGGGATCATCTCAATGACAGACCTTGTGGAGCGAGTGGCGATCGTAACCGGCGGCTCGCGCGGCATCG
Organism: uncultured Planctomycetaceae bacterium; assembly: GCA_964473405.1. Taxonomy (GTDB): domain Bacteria; phylum Planctomycetota; class Phycisphaerae; order UBA1845; family UTPLA1; genus CAYYPB01. The sequence goes on along the minus strand of CAYYPB010000015.1, from coordinate 5,065 downwards.
GCCGAGCGATATGTCTGGCGCTTGCAAAAGAAGGCGCCACGGTCATCGCCTGCGCGCGGGACACGGATCGACTCAGTTCGCTCCCTGCTGAAGCCGCGGATAACAAGATCACCGGCAAGATCATCCCCCGCGCGTTGGACGTGACGGACGCCGAGAAGATCGAGAAGTGGGTGGACGACATCGCCACCGACTTCGGTCGCCTCGACATCCTCGTGAACAACGCCGGCATCACCGATGATGGCCTGTTGATGAACATGACGGACCAGCAGTTCGACCGAGTCATCGCCACGAACCTCAAGGGTGTCTTCCTGCTCACGCGGGAGGCCAGCAAGTTCATGGTCAGGGCTCGGTGGGGCCGCATCGTGAACATCACCAGTGTCTCCGGCATGATGGGGAACCCCGGCCAGGGGAACTATTCCGCCAGCAAGGCCGGCGTCATTGGTCTGACAAAGACCACGGCGAAGGAACTGGCCCGCCGGGGCGTGACGTGCAATGCCGTGGCACCCGGCTTCATCAAGACAGACATGACCAATATCCTCTCCGAAAAGGTGAAGGAGCAGGTCAGGCCGCTGATTCCGTTGCAACGGTTCGGCGAGCCACACGAGATCGCCGCAGCCGTCGCCTTCCTGGCTTCGGCTGGGGCCGGCTACGTCAATGGCCAAGTCCTGGTCGTGGACGGTGGATTGCACATGTAGGATCGGGCTCTGCGGGCCCGACGCCAGAGGGTTGGGCGGCGCAAGGGTTCGTGCCGTCCGTTTGACGCCCCTTGTGCCGGCAGGTCCGCGAGGTTGGGCCGACACAAAAAGGGGCAGACCCGGAGACGAACGCCGCGCGGCGTGTCGGTATTGGAGATCAATGTGGTGACACTGACGCAAGAAGATATCAAAGAGAAGGTTGTCAAGATTGTCAGCGAGCAGATGGGCGTCGACAAGTCCGAGATCACACTCGAGACGTCGTTTGTCAACGACCTGAACGCGGACTCTCTGGACACGGTCGAACTGGTCATGGAGTTCGAGGACGAGTTCGAGCTGAGCATCCCCGACGAAGAGGCCGAAAAAATCGGCACGGTCGGCGCAGCCGTCGAGTTCATTTCCTCAGCTCAAGGCGAAAAGAAGGAGTGAGCGTTCTCGGAGCCGGGCGACCTATCGTCCGACCGAATCGCTGAGGCTGCGCATGTCTAGTCGCCGTCGCATCGTCATCACCGGTATGGGTTTGGTTTGCCCTCTCGGCAGCACGGTAGAAGCCTTCTGGGATGGCCTCTTGGCCGGCCGCAGCGGCATCGGCCCCATTACGGCTTTTGACACGACGGACTTCTCGACCCGGATCGCCGGCGAGTGCAGCGACTTCGACCCGGCACCGCTGCTCGACAAACGCGCGGCCAAACGCCTGGACCGGTTCGCTCAACTCGCCATCTGTGCGGCGAAGAGTGCCTTCGACTCGGCCGGTCTCGAGGTCGGCAAGGACCACGACCCCGCAAGGTTCGGTGTCATCACCGGCACGGGCATCGGGGGCATCGCCGAGCTCGAACAGCAAACCCGTCGCCTCGTCGGCAAGGGGCCTGGTAAGGTCTCCGCCTTCACCATTCCCAAGCTGATGGGCAACGCAGCCAGCGGCAACATCTCCATCATGCTCGGCGCTACCGGGCCCAGCACGGCCGTAGCGACCGCCTGCGCCTCCGCGACGAACGCGATGGGCGACGCGATCCACGCGATTCGTCGAGGCGATGTCGATCTGATGATCACCGGCGGCTCCGAAGCGGCCGTGACGCCACTCGGCGTTTCCTCTTTCGCCGCGATGAAGGCCCTCTCTGAACGCAATGACGACCCCCAACGGGCGTCTCGACCCTTCGATCAAGGGCGAGATGGATTCGTCATGGGCGAAGGGGCCGGCATGTTCATCTTCGAGGAACTCGAGCATGCTCGTCGCCGCGGCGCGAACATTCTCGCCGAGATACTCGGATTCGGCACCAGCGCAGACGCCTACCATATCACCCAGCCCGAGGAATCCGGCAAGGGGGCCGCCGCCGCCATGAAGGCGGCCGTCAACGATGCCCAGGTGCCCCTCGAACGCGTCGGCTACATCAACGCCCACGGCACATCGACCCCGCTAGGCGACGTGGCCGAAACGCTGGCCATCAAGACCGTCTTCGGCGAGTACGCACGACAGCTCCGGATCAGCAGTACCAAGAGCGCCATCGGCCACCTCCTGGGTGGAAGCGGTGGCGTCGAACTCATCGCCTCGGTACTCGCCATTCGCAACGGCATCGTGCCGCCGACGCTCAATCTCGACGACCCAGACGAGCGATGCGACCTCAACTACACGCCCCTCGTCCCGCAGGACGCCAAGGTGGACGTCGCGATCAGCAATTCGTTCGGATTTGGCGGCCACAACGCCTGCGTCGCTGTCGGCAAGTTCGACTGAGCCCCCTGCTCCCGTCCTTCCCTCACACAGTCAGCGTTCGACGAGGCTGTGGCCCGCTCCCAACGCGACCGGCCCTTCAAGTTTGCCTCCTCTCGGGCCGATAAACCGTTCAGGGTCTCTCCGCGATGTCCGGGCTCGATCCAGGTCGATCGAGCGAGACCGCCACCGGTTCGCTAGTGCACCTTCAAGCCTCGACTTGCGGGTTGACACTGCTCCGACTTTGCCGTGGCACCGGCGTCCCGCCGGTGGGATCACAGGCGGGACGCCTGTGCCACAGCTACACATGGCACGTTGAACTCACAAGACGACGTTTGACCATGCACTAGACGCCGAGAAAGGACGAGGTCGCGAGACGTGCCGTTCTCTCAGAACGATATCGATGCCGTTCTTGCCAATGCCCAGGGAGCGGTCGACTCCCTCGCGACTGACGTCCAGGCGCTGAACAAACCCAAGGCGGCGAGCGTCGAAGTCGCACCAACGCTGCCTGCCCCCAGACCGTCGGCCAAAGTCCCGGACCGAATCGCGCAAATCCTCGCACTCGAAGTTCCGTTGGTCGTTCGGCTCGCCCATCGGTCGATGTCGATCGGTGAGATCATGAGCCTCAGCCCCGGCACGATCATGGAGTTCGAGCGAACCGTGGACCAGGAACTCGATCTGATGATCAACAACTGCCAGATCGGTGCGGGCGTTGCCGTGAAAGTTGACGAGCGATTCGGCCTGAAGATCACGCTGATCGGCAACCTCTGCGAGCGAATCGGCTCACTGGGCTCCGCTTAGCTTCACCCATCCAGAAGAGAAACCCCACTCATCGCCTCCGGCTGAGCCAGCCCCCCCATCGCCAAGAGCGTCGGCGTGATATCTGCAAGCTGCCCGTCTTCGCGGAGCGGTCTTCCTTTGAGGCGGTCGTCTACAACGATCATGTCCACATCGTAAGTCGTATGAGCCGTGTGCGGCCCGCCCGTCGTCGGGTCGATCATCTGCTCGCAATTCCCGTGGTCGGCCGTCACGATGGCGGCCCCGCCCCGATCGAGGACGGCATCGACGACCTTGCCGACGCAGGCGTCCACGGTCTCGACGGCCTTGATCGCCGCATCGAGAACGCCCGTATGGCCGACCATGTCGCCGTTGGCGTAGTTGAGGATGTACAAGTCGTGCGCATCCGACGCAATGCGCGCCAGCATCTCCTCCGTCACGCCAGCCGCCGACATCTCGGGCTTCTCGTCATAGGTCGTCACATCGCGCGGTGACATCACGAGCTGGCGATCTTCACCATCGAATGGCTCCTCGCGATAGTCGTTGAAGAAGAATGTCACGTGGGCGAACTTCTCGGTCTCGGCGCAACGAAACTGTCGAAGGCCCAACGATGCCGCGTACGCTCCGAGGATCCGCTCGATCTTCGGCGGCCGCTCGAACGCGATTGCCACCGGCAGGCCCTGTTCGTACTGTGTCAACGTGCAAAACCGCAGCTTCTCGATCTTTCGGGCTCTTGAAAAACCACGCTCGACAATATGGCCGTCCTTGTCCTTATCCTCGAAGGGGAACGGGTCGCACGTGAATGCCCGCGTGATCTCGCGCGGCCTGTCGCCTCGGAAGTTGAAGAAGATCACCGCATCGCCGTCGGCCACCGGACACGGCTCGCCCACAACAGTCGGCTCGATGAACTCGTCGCCCGTCTGCGTGGGGGCCGTCGGGTTGTCGTAGTAGGACTGGAAGGCCTCTTCGGCGCGGGCCACGCGCTTGCCGCGCGATTCGGTGAGCAGACGGTAGGCCGCTTCGACGCGATCCCAACGGTTGTCGCGATCCATGGCATAGAACCGCCCGACGACGCTGGCCACGCGGCCGACGCCGATGCGTTGCATCTCGGCTTCGACCTGGCGGATGAAGTCGATGCCGGATGCCGGCGGGGTGTCACGGCCATCGCCAAAGGCGTGAAACAGAACGCGATCGGAACTCAGGCCCCGGCGCTTCGCAAGATCCATGATGGCGTAGGCGTGCTCCAGCGTGGAGTGAACGCCGGCATCCGAGCAGAGGCCCATTAGGTGTAGCTTGCCGCCCGACGCCTTGCAGTGGTCGACCGTGCCGCACAGGCCAGGGTTCTCGAAGAACGAACCGTCGCGGATCGTCCGCGTGATCCGCATGATCTCCTGGTTGACGATTCGGCCGGCGCCGATGTTCTGATGACCGACCTCGCTGTTGCCCATCGTGCCGTTGGGCAAGCCCACCGGCTCGCCGCTGGTATGAATCTGGGTCCACGGATAAGTCGCTCGCAGGCGATCGTCGACCGGCGTGGAGGCGAGATGGATGGCGTTGGCCTTGTTCCACTCGGGATGCGGGTTGTGACCCCAACCATCGCGAACGAGAAGCAGCAAAGGACGTCGATCTAACGCAGGCACAGTTGATCTCCTTGATGGTCGTTCAGCCCGTCAGGATTCTATGCCAGTGCGCATCCAGCCGCGACCTCGATGCAGAGCGAGTCAGGGTGCCCCCAGGGCAATCGCATTTTCGTTTTCATGGGCGGGTGCCCCGCCACCTCTGAGCGTGGAGGCGAGTCTATCCCTCAGCCCCCTGCTTTGCCGGGTGAGTTCGCAGGCGGGTCCGTCACCGCGCTGCCCCCCCCCCCCCCCTCCGCGTCGTCGCGCGCCGC
>CAYYPB010000014.1:0-14669 GCA_964473405.1 uncultured Planctomycetaceae bacterium | reverse complement strand
CACGTCACACTGGCACGAGGCCGCGGCGGTATTCAGCGCGGTCCGGCAGATCGGCGGGTGCATTCTCATCGGGGCCGTGGCGGTGTCGACGGTCGTGATGACGACGGTGACCAAGACGTGGGAATCGGAGGGCCGCGAGCCGGCCGAGCGGCAGTTGTCGTTGGCGTTCCGCAGCGTAGGCGTCGGATTGTTTCTGCTGTGTACGGCGATCGCGCTATCGAAGGATGGGATCATCCTCATGTTCCGGTCGGACTACGCGCCGGGGGCGGCCGTCCTGCCGCTGCACTTGTTGTTTTTTCTGTTCGGCGCTTTCCTGGCGTTTCTACCGGCCCATTTTCATCTGCGGGAGAAGACGCGGCATCTGCTCTGGCCCTGGGCGACGGGCGTGGCCGCGAATGTGTTGTTCGCCTATTGGCTGGCCGGCTCGAGGCTGGGCGAGATCCAGGCGATGGCCGTTTGGCAGGCTGCGGGGCCGTGGCTGGACGCCGTGTTTGTGACGGGCTTTTCCCATCCAATGGGCCTGGAGAGTGCGGCCTGGTGCGGAGTTTTCGCAATGGGCACGGCAATGTCGCTCTGCGTGGTGTTGATCCGGGCGGAGTGCAGTCGCCTGGATCGGGGGACGTACATTGTACTCGCCTGGTCGGTGGCGCTTGTTCTGAAGCCGTGGATTCTGGCCTTGGCGGCGGGCGTGCTCATCCTTGTCGCCACTAGGACCGACCTAATCTTCAACGCCCAGGAGCGGCGTAAGATTATCGGCTATGCCCTGGGTACCCTGGGGCACGTGCCGGGCCTTGGCGCGTGGGGGCAGCGCAGCGATGGTGACGGACGCGCGAAATGATCGGGCAGCGACTGATGCGCCAACGGTGGCCGTAGTGCTTTGCACGCGCAATCGTCCGGACGCACTGACGCTGACGCTCGAGTCTATCTGGCGGCAAACGAGTCTTCCCGACGAGTTGATCATCATCGACGACGGCGAAATATCGGAGCCGGTTCGCGAGGGGATCGCCGCCGAGTGTCGCTCTCGCGGCGTGATGCTTCGCATCGAGCGGAACACGGGTCGAGGCCTGACCCGGGCGCGGAATTTCGCGGCCGAGTTGGCCGCCAGCGACATCCTTCAATACCTGGATGATGACGTGACGTGTGCGCCGAGCTTCTTGGCCGAGGTGCGTCGCGTCTTCAGTGATCCGGCCGTTGATGTCGTGACGGCCGTGGTCGAGGAGCCCGCGTTTTCCGGCCGGCCGGCTCGGTTCTATCAGCTTGGATATCGGTTGGCGGGTTGGTGGCGCGTCGCGCCGCGAGGGCGTCCCCGCGCGCCGCGACCGACCATCCTCGAAGAACCGGATGTCGCACGGGTGGTGCGATGGTTGAGCGGAGCGGCAATGGCTCTGCGGCGGGACGTGGCTCGCCGCGTTCGGTTCGATGAGGGGCTCGCCGAGTACGCGCTAGGCGAAGATCGCGAGATGGGCTACCGGCTTTGGCCGCGACACTGGTTGATCGAGGCGCGTCGAGCCCGCGTGGTGCATCGGCGGGACGGCGGCGGCCGGACGGATTCTCGTCGGCTGGGGTTCATGACGAGCTACAACTACCTGCACATCCTCGAGAAAACGTGTCGATTGGGTGTGGGTGAGTGGCTTCTGATTGCCTGGAGCCTGTCGGTTGTTGGAGCGATGCACGCGGCGTGGGCGATCGTGGGTGATCGTCGAGCGCATCTGGGTGAGCTGTTGGGCATGTTCGAGGGCATCGGTCGGTGGTTCATCGGGCGCCCTTCAGGTACGCGTGTCGCACCGATCAGAGCCGCGACCGTAAGGGAGCGCACATCGCTCGGTCGGCGGGCCCTTCCAGTTGGGCGAGGATCGCTCCCTTACGGTCGCGGCTCTGATCGAGAAGACTGTGGCTTTGATCGAGGAGACTGCGAATCTGATCGCACCGGAAAGAGGACCGTTTTATTCGTGACGAACCGTCTGGAGGCCGGCGGTGCCGAGTTGATGTTGGTCTCGCTGGTCGAGCGGCTGGAGCGGCATGGGATTCGGCCGGTGATCCTCTGCTTGAAGGACGCCGGGCCGTTGGCCGAGCGGTGTCGAGCGGCGGGGGTCGAGGTTCACGAGAACCTCCTGCGATTCAAGACCGACGCGATGGTGTTGGATCGCATGAGGCGGCTCATCGCCAGGTACGATGCACGTGCCATCGTAGCGGCACACAGCGGTGGGGATCGCATGTTCTGGACGGCGCTGGCGGGCCGGCTGACACGGACGCCGGTGGTCGTTTGGTCTCATTGGTTCCCCGAGGATGGAAAGCGGCACTTCGAGCGGATGAACCGGCCGGTCGCTCGCTGGGTGGATGTGTTCGTGGCGTTGAGCGCGTCGCATCGTGACGCCTTGGAGCGTTTCGAACATGTGCCCGGCGACCGGATCGAGGTGATTCCCAACGGCATCGATGTCGCGGCATTCGCCAAGGCTGGCTCTCGCGCGGCGGTTCGGCGGCGGTTGAGCCTGGAGGATCATCACTTTGCCGTCGGGATTGTGGCGAATCTCCGCGTCGAGAAGCGTCACGACGTGTTCGTTGAGGCCGCGAAGGCGTTGGCGAAGCGCGACGCGAACTATCGGTTTGTCATCATCGGCGACGGGCCGAATCGCGACGCGGTTCAGAAGGCGGTCGCGGCTAGCGGGCTGGATGGCGAGACGCTGCGGCTGCTGGGCGGGCGAGACGACGTGCCGGAGCTTCTGGCGGGGTTGGACGCCTCCTGTCTGTGTAGCGACACGGAGTGCTTCAGCGTGAGTATGTTGGAGGCTGCTGCGGCGGGCTGTCCGTTTATCGGTCCGGCGGCAGGCGGGTTGACCGAGTTTCTGGAGGATCGCCGGACGGGGCTGGTGATAAGACCGGCGGACGCGGCCTCGTTGGCCGATGCAGTTTCAGTACTGGCGAGAGACTCGGCCCTACGGGATAGCCTCATTTCAGCGGCCCAGGAGGCGGTTGCCTCGCGGTTTGACGTGGAAACGATGGTCGGCGATTTCGCTGCGTTGCTGTCGGCATTGGAGCGTTCTCGGCGGGACGACGTGCCCGGCCGCCGGAGGCCTGTGGCGCTCTCCTGAGGGCTCAGGGTGGCCGGAATTTGTATGTGGGCGGGCCGGTTTGTAGATTAAAGGGTGTACAGAGGCCATGCCCTGGGGGGATAATGGAGGTATCAGGGGGGAATCTTGCCTTGGGGGGCGATAGTGGGGGTCCGGGCCGCGAAGTTGCGGCGGGGAACTTACAAGAAGCATGAGTACCGAACACGGAACATCTACGCCTGACGGGCGCATCGGCGTCCTGCATCTAGTTTCCACTTTTGCGGTGAAGACCGACACCAAGTGGCTGGTGCAGCTTGCGCGTCATATGGACCGTGGGCGTTATCGCCTATCGGCGGCCTGTTTCTATGACGGCGGGCCGATTCAGGCGGAATTAGACACACTGGGCGTAGAGACGTTCAACTTCGAAACCGGGGACGAGCGCGATCCTCGTGCGATCCTTCGGGCTCGGGAGTGCATTGCGTCCAGCGGCTGCGACGTGGTCCATACGCATCTGCTGCGGGCGGACCTGATGGGCGGCGCGGCCGCTCGTTGGTCGCGGGTCGGGGCGATCGTCTCGACGGCGTACGCGATCGGCGACTACCGCCGCGCGACCCGTCGGAAGTCGGATTGGTTGTTGGATGCCGCTTGCGCTCGGCTTCCCACGCATGTGGTAGCGGTGAGCGAGGCGGTTCGCCGAGATTGTGTGGATCGGTTGGGCATCGCGTCTCAGCGCGTGTCGGTGATTCACACGGGGATCGAGCCGCCGTCGAGCGTCAATCCGTTCGCGGTGTCTTCATTCAGACAACAGTATGAAAAGTCGCCGGGCTCGCCGCTGGTCGTCGTCCTCGCGCGGCTGAGCTACGAGAAGGGCGTGGACACGCTGATCGACGCCGCGGCGACGCTGCATCAGACGCATCGCGATGCCCGGATCGTCGTGCTAGGGGACGGGCCTGATCGTGCGGCGCTAGAGCGGCGGATCGATGAACGCCGCGTGGGCGGTGTGGTGTCGTTGGCGGGGCATCGCGAGGATGTTTGGCCGGCTCTGGCGGCGGCAGATGTCATTTGCCTGCCGTCCAAGTCGGAGGGGATGCCCAACGCATTGCTGGAGGCGATGGCGATGTCGCGGCCGGTCGTAGCGACGCGCGTCGGCGGAGTTCCCGAGGCGATCACACACGAGCGGGAAGGCTTGCTGGTGGAGCCGGATGCGCCTGCGGATTTGGCTGTGGCGCTAGGGTGCGTTGTCGGCGACGAGGCTATGGCCAAGCGAATGGGCCTGGCGGCGCGTCGTCGTGTTGATGAGCAGTTTTCCGCCCGGGGCGTGGCCCGGCGGTACGGCGAGTTGTATACGTCGCTCCTGGGGCGGCAAGCGGAGAGGCGAGAGGAGCCAGCCGGTGTCGGCGCAGCCTGAGCCAATTGAGCCTCGACGCGCGGTGGACGTGATGGGTCTGCCGATTCGTCCCTTGCGCACCGATGGGTTGATCGACCTACTGGTGGATTGCGCGCGAAGGGGTATTCGGACGACGGCGTGCTATGCCAATGCGCACACGGTGAATCTCGCGGCGAGCGATGCGTCGTTCGGCGAGCTGTTGCGTTCGGCGGATGTGCTCTATGCCGATGGGGCGTCGGTTGTCTGGGCCAGCCGATGGAGCGAACGACCGTTGCCTGAGCGGATGACGGCGGCGGATTATTTCCCGCGGTTCGCCGAGCGGTGCGCGGCGGAGGGCCTGTCGCTGTTTCTGTTAGGTGGCCGGCCGGGAGTTGCCGATCGCGCGGCCGAGGCGTTGCGCCGGCATGTTGAGTCGGCGACACCAGGGGATCGTGAGTCTTCGGCGCTTCGCATTGCAGGTGCGTGCGACGGCTACTTCGACGAGGCTCGTTCGGCGGACGTGATCGAGCGTATCCGCGCGAGCGGGGCCGATGTTCTGGTCGTGGGCTTGTCGAGTCCTCGTCAGGAGCGATGGTTGGCCGAGCATTCGGACGCGATCGACGTACCGGTTCGTTGGTGTGTGGGTGGGTTGTTCGATTATCTCGCCGGCCGAGAGCGGCGCGCGCCGGCGTGGCTGCGTCGGATGGGCGGGGAGTGGTTGTTTCGGTTGTGCGTCGATCCCGTCGGCAAGTGGCGGCGTTACCTTCTGGGTAATCCTCTGTTCGTCTGGCGGGCGCTGTGGCGGGGGCTTCCCCGGCCTGCAGCTGAGGCGCGGCGACTCGACGATGATAGTGCCAGGGCGGATTGTGTGGGTGCGGGGGGGGCTGGAACATGAACACGAAGACGGTCGCAGTCTATGCGCCGCAGTTATTGACGGTGCCCGGCACATCGCGGACGGAGAATTGTGCGTTCTCCGACTCGGGTTCCTCGGCGGCTGAGCGTTGTTCACGTCGCTACGCGAGAGCGTCACGGGCCATGGATGTCGTTCTTTCGGCGGCGGCCTTGATCGCATTTGCGCCGGTCATGTTGCTCGCGGCCGCGTTGATTCGCTTGACGTCGCGAGGCGGGGCAATCTTCCACCAGCAGCGGGCAGGGCTGGGCGGTTGTCCGTTCACTATGTACAAGCTTCGCACGATGTATGCCGGAGCGGATGACGACAAAGAGCTATTTCGCGGATCGAACGCGTTTCGGACGGGGCCATCCTTCAAGATGAAGGACGATCCGCGCGTGACGTGGATCGGCCGTTGGCTTCGGCAACTGAGCATTGACGAGTTGCCGCAGTTCTACAACGTCTTGCGAGGCGAGATGGCGCTGGTGGGGCCGCGGCCTGTGCCGTTGGATGAGGTGCGGACGGACTCGGCCGAACAGCGGTTGCGCCTGACGGTCAAGCCCGGCATCACGTGTCTGTGGCAGGTGAGCGGTCGCACCGAGATTCCCTATGAAGAGTGGCTGGCGCTGGATGTCTGGTACGTTCGGAACCGATCGCTCTCGTTGGATGTTCAGATCTTGGGGCGTACCGTGCCTGCGGTCTTGTCTCGTCGGGGGGCCTATTGAGCATCCGCAGGTGGCCGTGCGCTTTGCGATGACCCACGGTTGCGCCGTGGGCTCTGGTTGGCAGTGCTGGATCGCGTCGAGTTTGGCACGCTGTTCTTTCTGAATCCAAGATCGGGCCGGTGCAAGAGGGGATGCTTGCACCGGCCCCGTTTGTTTGGCGCGCTCATGCCGTTGCGCTACGGCCCCGTCGGGGAGACGTGGGTCGGGTCTGTCGCCGAGAGGTCAGAGGAACTCAGTGCCGCACAGGGTCTGGCCAGGATATCCAGGACGATGTCGTAGCAGTAGAAGTCGTTCTTGGCCAGCGCGATATCGATGAGCGGGAACTCTCCGCCGCCGTTGATGCCGCCGCTGTCGAACGGTGTCAGCGGGCCACCATCGATGCTGAGGTCCAACTCCATTTGATGCCACCAGCCGGCGAAGCCTGAGATGCGCGTGTATCGTCCGAAGCCCTTGAACCGCGAACTCGGCGGCGTACCGTAGATCGGGCGAACGCGCCAGTCCACATCGACCACGGCGTACTCGAACACCAAGCCGCTTTGACCAAGGGTGACGAGCTTGAAGCCGCCGGTCAGCGGTCCTTGATAGAGGATCGGGCAGAGGCACGGCGGGAGGCAGCCTTCCTCATAGGTACTCTGGCGACCGGAGAGGCTATAGCAAACGATATCCCGACAAGGGACGGGCGACGCATCGACGCCGATGGCCGTGTCGTAGCAGTAGAGACCGTTCTTGGAGAGGGTCAGCCCCGTCATGTTCGGGAAGTCTTCGCCGCCATTGACCAGCCCGCTGTCGAACAAGACGGCGTCGGCACCGTCGATGCTCAGCATCAGCTCGAGTTGGTGCATCCAACCGGCGACGCCCGAGATTCGCGTGTACCTGCCTTTGCCCGTCACGCGGATGTCGGTGTCGCCGCGTTTGACATACCAGTTGACCTGACTGACTCGGTAGGTGAGATAGGTTCCGCCCGATCCGGTCTGTGTGAGGATGAGCGTGCCCTTGATGTTGTCGGCCATCCAGATCGGGCACAGGCAAGGTGCCCAGCATCCTTCGGTGTACGTGGCCGCGTCGTTGAGTCGGTAGATGACGGACGGCCTTCGACATGTTTCGAGAGAGTCTCCGGGCTGTTTGGGCGAGATGACCTGGGCGTCCGCGCCCTGCGCGAGAGCGGAAAGGGCGATCCCTGCGAGGGTCAGTGCGGCGATTCGGCGTTTCATCTTGAGGTCTCCTCTTCGGCAGATGGCTGCGGTCGAACGACGTAGCGATTTCGTATCCTAACTGATAGCGGTACGTTTCGAGAACTCGGCGTACGGCCACTTGGCTCGCTGAGTCGCACGATGCGTGCCAGTCGCCTCGATCGCGACGGACTCGACAGGGGTGGGGGGGCTGGCGCGTTGCCAGCTTCATTGTGGGCAGGGAGTTAGACAGAACCCGAGACGTGTTGCATCATGAATCTCCCGAGTGGTCGCGGGTTGGTCGGCCGGTCGGCCTCTGGCTCTCTGCGGCCAACCGGCCACAATACGCCAACCGGCAAGCCGGTCTTCAGCGTTCGCCTGATGTGCTGTAGGGTTGGCCCAGTGTTCGACCGGTGATTGCGTTGCATTGCTGGATGTCTTCGATGTGGAGGAGGTGGGTAAATGGCTGGAACCGTGATGTTGATTACAAAGCCCTGGCTGGGTCATGTGGGGGCGACCGATCGGCAGTTTGGCGAGGAGATGCTGGAGAAGTTCCTTCATGTTCTCGAAGGGTCCGAGCGGAAGCCCGACGCGATCTGTTTCTACACGGAGGGGGTCGCGTTGGTTTGCGAGGGTTCGCCGGTGCTGATGTCGCTGCGGTTTCTGGTCGGCATGGGGGTGAGAATCGCCATCTGTCAGAGCTGTCTGAATCGCTACGGATTGGCCGAGAAGGTAGCGGTCGGTGACGTGGGGGGGATGGATACGATTGTCTCGTTGTTGACGCAGGCCGAGACCGTGGTGAGCCCCTGAGCCTGTGCGCCAAACGGCAAGCCGACGCCGGGCGTGATTTCGCTGGCCTGTGCCGCTTGGTATTGCCTAATCCGAACTTCGTTATCGCTCGATAACCTCTTCGTGGACGTGGTTCCGTTGCGCGCCTGGAATGGTCGGGAGGCTATCGTGGTTGGGATTCGATCGACACTGCTGGCGTACGACTCGGGCGCTTCGAACTTGCGTTTCGGTGTGGTCGTGGGCCTGTGGGTGGCGATGCTCGCGGCCGCGGTGAACATTCGCACGGTGAGCAACGACAACGTGGCGAACGTGCTGATCCCCGTGAGCGTGGTTCGCGAGGGGAATCTCGACCTCGACGAGTTCGGCGGCATCATCGATCGGTACACGGACACCGTAGCCTATTGGGCGGTGCGGACTGACGACGGGGTCTACTCGCGATACCCGATCTGGTCCGGCGTGGCGGCGACGCCTGTGTTTGCGCCGTTTGTGTGGTCCGGCGTGGCGACGACGGACGAAGCCACTTGGCTTCGCGTGGGGCGTCTGGCGGCGATGATCGCCTGTGCGCTCTTTGCGGGGTTGATGGCCTGTACGCTGCGGCGGTTCATGCCCGGCGCGTGGGCGGCGATGACGACCGTGCTGGCCGTCATGGGAACGACCGTCTTTCATTTGCTCGGCAGCAATCTGTCTAATCAGACGGTGGCCTTGGTTTGCGTGGCTGGGTTGCTCGTGCTGCTGACCGGCTCGCGGATGACCCATCGTCGTGCCCTGTTGGCGGGCCTGCTGGCGGGGCTTGCAGTGGCTTCGAGATTGCCGGTGGTCTTCGTGGCGCTGTGCCCCTTGGGCGTGTTTCTGAGTCGCCCGACGTGGCGGCGATATCTTCCGGCGGTGGTGGTTGGTGTCGTGGTCTTTCCGGCGCTGACAGCTTGGTATCACACGGTCGCATTCGGAAGCCCCCTGGCGACGGGGTATGGAGCCGAGCCGAATGAGGGGTTCGACGCGGCGTTCTCGGAAGGACTCGCCGGCCTGGTCATGAGCCCGACGTGCGGGCTGTTTGTCTATTCTCCGTTCCTGCTACTGGGCGCTGCCGGGGCAATGCTTTGTATTGGTCGTCGCGCTTCGGACGTGCCGCACCTCGATTTGGCTCGTTGGGTCGTGTTGGGCATCGTGGGACAGTGGCTCTTGTTCTCGAAGTGGTGGGCGTGGTCGGGCGGGTTGGTGTACGGCGGCGCGCGGATGCTCGCGGAGTGCGTGCCCGCGTTGATTCTCCTGCTGGGTCTCTGTTGGTACAGCGTCGAGCGGGGGCGACTCGGTAGTATGGCGGGCCTTCGGCGGTCGCTGCTGCTTGCCGGGATGTTCTCCGTGGTTGTCTTTCTCGTCGGGACCGTGACGTATGATGCGGTCGCCCCGATGAACATCGACAAGCCCTCATGGGACATTCGGCAGGGGTTCGTCGCGACGTACCTCGATCGATTTGGGTTTCTTTCGCTTTGCCTCGCGACACTGAAACAGGGGGCGTTGCTCGTCGGCGTGTTCGTCGTCGGCGGCACCATGGCGGGTCGGTTGTTGGCCGGTGATGTGCGCCGAACCGATGAGAGTCGCGACCGTCAGGGATCTGTCCCCTCACACGCGGAACCCCAAGCGTCAGCGCGGCGTTAGACGCATGTCGCAATCATAGAAACCCGTCGCTTACGCTTTGGGCTCTGATCAGGGCTTGGCGGGACGGGCGACGTTTCGGTCGGGCAGTGGCGCGACCAGGCGGATGCGCTCGTAGCCGTCGGGCATTGGCTGTCTGCTCTCGAGCTGCTCGGGGCGATCCTGTATGGCGCGGCGGAGCTTGGGCCAGAGGAACCTCTTGGTCTCCGGCGGCGTCTGGCCGGGCCAGCCTCCGTTGATCCAATCCCACGAACGGTCTATTTCCGTGGTCTGCACGATGTAGTCCATCGGGCGATCATCTTTCATCAGCGGGAAGTAGTGGCCTAGTCGCGGCCAGAACGACTCGAACTCGATCACACTGCACCGTTGCTGCGTCAGGTAGGACAGCAGATGCGCGTCCAGCGGCTCGGCGACGGCGCGGCGGATGTCGTTGTCCACGAGTGACGTCGCTACGCAGCGAAGCGGGTGCGGCGCGCCGAGCTGTTGGTGCATGGCGACCTGGCCGACGGCCCATGCGAGGCACGCACAGAGCGGCCCGACCGTCGCGGCCAAGCGGAATCGCCGGCTGACGAAGATGGCGGCCATCAGGCCTGGCAGGAATACCCAGAGCGGCACGAGATAGCGAATCGTCGTGAAGTCGAGCGTGCAACCGCCCATGACGTAGAGGCCGATCGTACCGACGCCGCCGATCATCAGAAGCATGGCGGGCCCGTGGTTGACGGGCTGCAGGCGCATCAGCCGAGCGAGGCCGTTGCGCTGGTTGTGTAGCAGGACGATGGCGCAGGTGGCCAGGGCTCCGAGGGCGAGCCACGATGCGGCAGCGACGATTCCCGACATCAGGATGCCCAGCGGCTGGGTGACGGTGTCGCGACCGACACCGACGAGTTGCAGGAAGGGCCGTGCGTCAGGATGGAAGAGCAGAGGCAGACCGTTGACCAGATAAACGAGCGTCTCTCCCGCGAGCCAGAGGGGGCGCAGGCCGAGCGGCAGCGAGGGGTCCATCGCGCGCAGGCCGAGTGTGGTTTGCAGGACATAGAGTTCGGCCGGGGCGGCACCGACGAGAATACCCAGCAGGATCATGCCGTTGGCGGTGGCGATCGATCGGGCCCTGTCGATGAGACGGGTTCGCTTGGCTGCGAGATAGATCGCGGCGGCGGCGATGGTGGCAAGGAATAGCACCGCGACGGGTTTGGGCACGAGCCCCAGCAACAATTGGTTGTGGACCTTGCCGTCGGATACCCAGGTGGACCATGTGAGGTTGAACAGCAGGAGCCCGGCGAGTGCCACCAGCGGGAGCGTGGCACGTTGCGTGCGGCCGGTGATTCGTTTGATTGCCGGCGCGATATTGGGTGCATCGCGCAGCGCGGCCAGCGGTCGGTTGAGCAGGATGTGTGCGACGATCGGTGCGAGGAACAGGACGATCGACGGGTTGATCCACATGCCGGAGCCGATGAGGGTGCCGAAGGCGAACTTGCGCAGGCCGCGTCGGGCGGTCGGCGTCGGGGGCACGAACCACTCGGAGTACGCCCAGAGTAGGGCCGAGCCCCAGAGGAGGATTTCGACGTAGCCGCCGCGTGCGGAGATGGACCACTGCAGGAACATCGGCGCGCTGGCGATTAGCGTGAGTGCGCCGATGAGTCCTCCGCGACGCGAGAACCAGCGCGCGAGCATGAGGTATTGCACGGCGACCATGAGTGCGAAGAAGAAGGCCGGCGCGAAACGCAGCGCGTGGATCTGATTGTCGAATAGCGAGCTGGCGGCGGCGACGGCATAGGCCTCGAGCGCACCCATGTAGCGCTGGCCGTAGAAGTAGATGGGCAGTTGCCGGCCGGCGGCGATGTCCTGGGCCATGATTCCGACGATGGCTTCGTCCGAGTGGAGCAGGGTTTCACCGCGCTGGACGAACGGGGCACGGGCCAGCAAGGCGGCCGCGAAGCACAGCGCGGCGACGGCGATGTCCATGCGCTTGAGCGGGTAGCGATGCCACGCCGTGTTGGCGATGGGCTGGTCGGGGCAGGGGCCGTTGTAGGTCTGCGGGGTGACGATGTCCGTCGCGGAGTGCTGGGGTTGCGCCTCGGCTGGGGGAGCGTCGTGTGAATATGTGGCTTGATGATTGTGTTGCACGGTTTCCCCCAAATGTTGGCGTCGCGTGAGTGTCCGATCAGAGCCGCGACCGTAAGGGAGCGCTTACCGCCAAGTAGCAGGGCCCCTCTCGATTGGACGAAGGGCGCTCCCTTACGGTCGCGGCTCTGATCGAGCGTTCAGGAGAGTTTGCCGCTTCTGAGGATCGCGATGATGAGCCAGACGGCCAAGAACGAGGCGATGGCGTAGCCCGCGAGGCCGAGGTAGCGGACCGGGATCAGGCTGAAAATCCGCACTTGTTCATCGACGCTCAGGAGCATGGAGCCGCCGACGACGGTGGCCGCGATGACCACAGAGGCGGCGAGTCGATTGCTCGAGCGATCCAACTCTCTAGCCAGATGATCGATGTTTTCGTGCTTGATGTTGACCTGAAAGCGGCCCCGGCCCATGCCGCGCATGAACTCTCTGAACAACCTCGGCGCGTCCCGTAATATGGCCGCGACGTGCCATGCCGAGATGCCCGTGGCGCGGACGAGACGCTTGGGGGAGAAGCGTTCTCGGATGAGCGAAGAGAGTCGGGGTTGGAGTAACTCGGCGATGTTCAGATCGGGATCAAGCTGGAGCGCAACGCCCGATATGATTGTGAGGGACTTGAAGACGCTGACGAAATCTCGCGGGAGCGTGACGTCGTTTCGCCGGACCGTGTCGATGAGTTCTCGAAAGAGCGTGCTCATGTCGATGCGGCGCAGGGGCAGTCCGCAGTATTTGTCGAGATAGATGCGGAGGTCTCTCGCGAGCAGGACGCGATCGGTGTCGGGGCCGAGTGCGTCCATGTCGGCCATGATGTCGACGAGGATGTCCACTTCCTTCTTGACGCCGGCGACGATGCCCATGACAAGGCGGTCGGTGTGGCTTTCGTCGAGCTGGCCGACCATGCCGAAGTCGATGAGCGTGATGCCATCGGGGGGGCTGATGAGCAGATTGCCCGGGTGCGGGTCGGCGTGGAAGAGCCCGAGCTCGAAGAACTGGCGGAAGAAGCACTCGGCGAGGTTCTGGGCAAGGGCCTTTCGGTCGCAAGCCGGGCCGTCGGCGCTGACGGCGTCGTGAAATCTGACGCCGTCGAGGTATTCCAGCGTGAGTACGCGCGGGGCGGTCAGATCCCAGCGGACGCGCGGCGTGGTGATGTGCGGGTCATCTTCGAAAGCCTCGTGGAAGCGGCTCGTGGCGGCGGCCTCGTTGATGAAGTCGAGTTCCCTTTGGAGGATCTGGGAGAACTCCTCGACGAGCATCTTGGGGCGGAACGGTCGCAACTCGGGGAACATCGACTCGGCCTGCTCGGCCATGAACTGCAGGACGTATGTGTCGAGTTGGATCGTCTGGTCGATGCCAGGCCGGCGAATCTTGACGACGACGTTCTGGCCATCGTTGGCGACGGCCCGATGGACCTGGCCGATCGAACCGCTGGCGAAAGGGGTGTCGGTGAATTCTCGGAAGGCCTCGTCAACGCTCGAGCCGGTGTCGGTGTGGAAGATGCGCCGCGCCTGTTCGACGGGAAAGGGCTCGACGTTCGTCTGGAGTTTCTCGAGGGCCGTGAGGATCTGGGGCGGGAGAATGTCGGCGCGCGTCGAGGCGAGTTGTCCGAGCTTGATGAACGTCGGGCCGAGTTCTTCGCAGACCTTGACGAGTCGGTCGCCGACGGCTTCGAGGGGGTGTGTTTCATCGGTCGTGTCGTCGGCTTTTCTTCGGCGGAAAAGCCGTGTGGTGGTGAGATAGCTGCCGAGTTGGAGGCGTTCGACGAAGTGTCCGAAGCCGTGCTTGGAGAGAACCTGGGCGATGACTCGAAGTCGGGCGAAGGTGCGGACGGTTTTTGGCAACGTGGCCAGCGACATGGTCGTGTCCAAGGGAAGAGCCGCGGGCTTTGGCCCGCGCGGCCGTGCGGTGTAGAGTGGCGCTGCCTCACATGGCAGCGCCGCGCGGGCTGAAGCCCGCGGCTCTTCAGCGGCTCGTACCGGGTCTAGATCGAGCGGCTACATCCGAGTATTCAGTTGCACAGTAACCAATATTCCGCGTTGAGGGGCTGATCGTCAATGCGTCCGAGAATGCCGGGCGGCTGTGCAACGAGAGGGCCATCGAGTAGAACGCCTGCGGGCCATCGAGGCGTCGGTTGATGATTTGTGTTTCGTCCAGTTGGGTTGGTTGGTTTGCTTGTTGGCGGCGGTATTGCGCGCTGCTGACGGTGTTGTTCATCGTACGCGGTGCGTTTGTTCTGTCGGTGTTGCCGCCGTTGGAGGGGTGGGATGAGTATCAGCATGTGGCGTACATCGTCTTCATGGAGGAGACGGGCCGCTCGCCGGTGTTCGGCGAGGACAGGATTCCCCGCTCGATGTTCGAGGATCTCGTTCGCTATCCGCACGGAAAGTTGGCGGCAGAGCAGGTCCGAGGCGTCGGGGCGCTGACGTACGAGGAGTTCTGGGAAGCCGAGCGTCCGCCGACGGTTGTGGCGGATCCCTCGCACCCGCGGCTCTATCAGGCGCAGCATTCGGCGCTGTACTACCGACTCGTCGCGCCGTTGTATTCGCTGCTGGCCGAGCGGTGGGGTTTCCTGGCAGCCGTGACGGGCTTGCGGATCGTCAACGTTCTGTTCGGAGCCGCGTCGGTTTGTCTGGTGTTGTGGGCATTGGGACGACTGGTTCGTGACGGTCCGCATCGATATGTGTTGGGGTTGCTGATCGCGCTTCAGCCGCTGTACCTGTTGAACTGCGCGCGCGTTGCGAACGATGCGTTGGCGGTGCTGTTGGGCACGGTGGCCGTGGTCGTGCTTTTGGCGATGCGGCCGCGACGGTACTTGCTCGGAGCGCTCGGGGCGGGGGCTGCGGTGGGGGTGGGGGGTCTCGGGAAGACGGTTGTCTTTTGTGTGGCTCTGTTTGGCGTCTTTGTGTTTTTTTTGTT
>CAYYPB010000013.1:0-15195 GCA_964473405.1 uncultured Planctomycetaceae bacterium | reverse complement strand
ATCACATGCCATGCGGCTGATTCGCAAATCGCCTGAACTGTCATGGACCCCGCTGAAGCCCGCGGCACGTCCTGGCGTTGACGGCGGCGGGCACTGCGGGGATCATCGTTGGGCCGTTTGTTCACTTTGATCCCCCCGAGGCGCACCATGAAGACCATCATCGAGCCGTTTCGCATCAAGGTCGTCGAACCCATCCGCATGACGACGCGCGAACAGCGAGAGCGGCTGCTCAGCGAGGCCGGCTTCAACGCCTTTCTCCTTCGGGCCGACGACGTATTGATCGACCTACTCACCGACTCGGGCACCGGGGCCATGAGCAGCGAGCAATGGGCCGGCATCATGCGGGCCGACGAGTCCTACGCCGGGGCCAAGTCGTTCTACCGCTTCAAGGACCAGATGACCGAGATGACGGGGTTCGACCACGTCTTGCCCACGCATCAGGGACGGGCCAGCGAACGGCTGTTGTTCGAACTCGTCGGCGGCGCGGATAAGGTGGTTCCGAACAACGCGCATTTCGACACGACGCGGGCCAACGTCGAACACAGCGGCGCCGAGGCGATCAACTTGCCCATCGCCGAAGCTGTGGACCCGCGCAACCGTCATCCGTTCAAGGGAAACTTGAATGTCGACGCGCTTGAAGAGCTGATCGCCCGGGTGGGTGCGGATCGCATCCCCCTCGTCATGGTCACGATCACCAACAACAGCGGCGGTGGCCAGCCCGTCAGCCTGGAGAACCTGCGGCAGGTGCGCAGCGTCTGCGACAAACACAAGCTGCCGCTGTTTCTCGATGCGTGTCGATTTGCGGAGAACGCCTGGTTTATCAAGATGCGCGAGCCGGGCCAGCAGGACCGTTCGATACCGGACATCGTGCGTGACATGTTCGACCTGGCCGACGGCTCGACGATCTCGGCGAAGAAGGACGGGATCGTCAACATCGGCGGCGTCCTGCTGCTGCGAGACGAGTCGCTGTTCGTCAACGCCTCGAACCTCTTGATCTTGACGGAAGGCTATGTCACCTACGGCGGTCTGGCCGGTCGCGATCTCGAAGCGATGGCGCAGGGGTTCAAGGAAGTCTTGCAGGAAGACTACCTCGAGTATCGCATCCGCAGCACGCAGTACCTCGGTGATCGGCTTCTGGCGGCGGGGATACAGATCGTCGAGCCGCCGGGCGGACACGCGATCTACATCGACGCGGCGGACTTCTGCCCGCATATTCCGCCCGAGCAGTTCCCCGGCCAGGCCGTCGTCTGCGGCCTCTATCGCGAGGCCGGCGTTCGGGCCGTCGAGATCGGCAGCGTCATGTTCGGCGGCCCCGGCCGGCCGGCCCCGGCGATGGAACTCGTCCGGCTGGCGATTCCGCGGCGCGTCTATACGCAGAGTCACATCGACTATCTCATCGAGGCAACGGTCGCATTGCACCAGCGCCGGAACGAACTGCGCGGCCTGCGAATCACCGAAGAGCCCCCGGCCCTGCGACACTTCACCGCGCGGTTCGAGGAACTCTGAAACCGAAGATGGGTGCCCCCGGCCTTGCCGGAGGTCGGCGGGCCGAGGGCCCCGTGCGCGTCCCCCTCAGAGCCCAGCGCGTCAGCGACGGGCTCTTGCGACGTCGCCACGGCCTGACCCGGCGCTGACGCTTCGGGCTCTGATTGGCCGCCGCCCTTGCGGCGCGCCCATCCCCCGTCTAGCATGAGAACTTCATCTGCCCCCTGAAGAGCCCCCGGGAGAACGCCGTGCCGACGGTCAGTGATTTTATCGATACGCATTTCAAGCACTTCAACGCGCGAGAGACCCGCGACGCGGCCCGGGCATGGCGGCATCTGCTGTCCGAGGGCGGCCAGATGTTCCTGGCCATGGCCGGGGCGATGAGCACAGCGGAGATCGGCATCTCCCTCGCCGAGATGATCCGCCGCGACAAGATTCACGGCATCTGCTGCACCGCCGCGAACCTCGAGGAAGACATCTTCAACCTGTTCGCCCATGAAGAGTACGTCATGGTGCCGAACTACCAGGACTTGTCGCCAGCCGACGAAAAGGCCCTGCTCGACCGCGAGTTGAACCGCGTCACCGACACGTGCATTCCCGAGTCGGTCATGCTGCAAACCGAGGGCATCCTGATCGACCTGTGGGCCGAGGCCGAGGCGAAGGGCGAGCCGAAGTTCCCCTGGGAGTTCATCTACGCCCTGCTCGATCGGCAGGAACTCAAGCAGCACTACCAGATTCCGGCGGAGCATTCGTGGGTTCTGGCCGCCAAGGAAAAGGGCCTGCCCATCTTCACGCCCGGCTTCGAGGACTCGACGCTGGGCAGCATGCTCTGCGGCGAAATCATGCGCGGCAAGATCAAGGGCCACGGTGCGGTCCGTCATGGCACCGAGCAGCTTCAAGTCCTCGGCGATTGGTACTGCAAGCGCGTCGACGAGGAGATTCCCGTCGGCTTCTTTCAGATCGGCGGCGGGATCGCGGGAGATTTCTCCATCTCGGCCGTGCCGATGCTCATCCAGGACTATAAGAGACAGGTGCCTTATTGGGCGTACTTCGCGCAGATTTCGGATAGCACGACATCCTACGGTTCCTATTCGGGCGCAACGCCCAACGAGAAGATCACCTGGGCCAAGGTCGATGTGGACACGCCCAAGTTCATGATCAACTCTGACGCGAGCATCGTCGCGCCGCTCATCTTCGCCTATGTGCTTGGGGAGTAGCGTCCAGCCACGCGCAAATCTACCAGCGCCCGCAACCCCATTGGCTTTGTGGCACCGGCGTCTCGCCGGTGGGACCACAGGCGGGACGCCTGTGCCACAGACATCCAGGGCGCGATCACTCGTCGCGTGAGATGCCCAGCTGCTCGGCCTGTTCGCGCAGTTGCCGCAGGGCTCGGTGACAGATCATGTGGACCGAGCCGATCGAACGCCCCAGCGTCTCGGCCACTTCCGAGACGGGCCGGCCCTCGAGAAACCGCATCTGGATGACATCGCGATAATGCTCCGGCAGCGTGGCGACGCAGGCGCTCAGCACGCCCAGGGTCTCCTCCTTGCGGATGACCTGACTCGGCGTGGTCGTCCGGGCCGCCATGACACGGGCCATCAGATCCACATAGGTCGTCTGATTGGAAGATCGCGCGGCGGGCCTCACCTCGCGGCGAACGTCGCGGCGATCGGCTCGCATCGCCCGATGCTCGTCGATCAGCTTGCGGTCGAGGATGGCATACATCCACCGGAGAAACGAGTCCTTGCCCTGGTAGGTGAACTGACTAATCGCCCGGAAGGCGTCGAGATACACCTTCTGGAGGATGTCCTCCGGCTCGATCTTGGACCGCATGACCGGGTCCATCTGCCGCAACAGCCTAGCCCGGAGCCTCGGGTGGTAGAGAACCAGCAACCGTCTGGCGGCCTCTTCGTTGCCCTCTCGGGCGTCGTCGATCAGAATCAGCGTTTCTTTTGATTCGGGCACGGTTGGTCCTGCTCTTCCGTCGCCGACCCACAATCGGCGCCGCATCTGCGAAATACTCGGATTCCGATGGCACAATACCGGTTTTGCCGCGTACAAGATAGGTAGAGGGGCCAACCGAGCGGCTCAAAAGTGTGATCGGTTTTGTAATCGGACCTCGAACCCTAATGTGATAGGCTACAGCCAAGAAAGGTAATCTGACCGGGCCGCCCAGGCACCGGGCCCGGTTTTCACAACCCCGGCTCCGTCCACCCGCCTGGACGCCAGTTCCCGGCCAACAGCCGCGAAGGGAAACGGGACCTCGATGGTTCCGCCGCAAGCTCCATTGATGACAGCAGATCACGACAACCCAGGGGACTCCCTCGAGGTCGATCCGCAGGAGGCCCGGCTCGGTGAACTCATCAACGAGTTTTTCGATCGGCGTCAGAGCGGTGAGAATCTGACCGAAGAGGACTTCCTCACCGAGCACTCCGAGCATGCGGACGCGTTGCGCGAGCATCTCGTGGGGCTGAATCTGCTCGAGGGGATCGGCTCCTCCCAGCGCCCGACGTTGCCGGGCGAGGAGACCGCCGTGGCCGGCGGCAGTTCGGCCGAAGCCGTGGGGGGACAGACGCCGCCGATCCCGGAGATTCCCGGCTACGACATCCTGAAGCTCATCGGTCGCGGCGGCATGGGGTTGGTCTACAAGGCGACCCAACACTCGACCCAGCGATCCGTGGCGTTGAAGCTGCTGCTCGAGGGCCCGCTGGCATCGGACCAGGCACGCCGGCGATTCGAGCGGGAGATCGCGCTGGCGGCGCAGCTCAAGCATCCGAACATCGTCCCGATCTACGACAGCGGCACATGCGACGGGCGCATGTACTACGCGATGGAGTATGTCCGCGGCCGGTCGCTCAACGACCACTTGGCGGCGAACAGGCTGGACATCCCGACGAAGCTGCGGCTCTTCACCGACATCTGCGATGCCGTCCGGCACGCGCACCAGCGCGGCATCGTGCATCGTGACTTGAAACCCACGAACATCATCGTGGACGCCGACGGCAAGCCGCACATCCTCGACTTCGGGCTCGCCAAGGCCAGCAACCTCCTGGACGCCAAGACGTCGATCACCGCGCAGATCGTCGGCACGCCGGCCTACATGTCACCCGAGCAGGCATCGGGCGATCCGGACGCGATTGACATTCGGACGGACATCTATTCTCTCGGCGTCGTTTTGACGAGAGGTGGACGGGCCGGCTCCCGCACGCCACGAGCGGTTCGAGGGCCGGGGTGTTGGACAACATCGCACACGGCGAGCCTGATCCACCCCGCCGTCACGACAAGCGGATCGATGCCGAGTTGGCCGCCATTGCCTTGAAGGCGTTGGAGAAGGCCAAGGATGATCGCTATCAGTCCCTGGACGGGCTGACTCGCGACGTCACGGGGTTCCTCGCCGGCGATCCGATCTCTGTACGGCCCGCGAGTGGGGTGTACCTACTTCGCAAGGCGTTTTGGAAGCACCGCCTGGTCGTCGGCATCTCGGCGGTGCTAGTTCTGCTGGCGGTGTCGGTCTCGTCCATCGTCCGACACTACTCCACCAAGCTGGACCGGGCGGACACGAAAATCACGTCCGTGAGCGATGAACTCGAGAAGAATCAGGCCGAGGCCGAGCGGCTCAAGCGAGAGGCCGAGGCCGAGCGCCGGCGCCAAGAGGAGGCCGAGAAGATTCGCGCGGCCATCCTCAAACTGCTCGACCCGGCGCTCGCATCGAATCTGGACGCGATCACGCGCGGTGTCACCGAAAGCGTTCGTCGAGGCGAGGATCCCTCGATCGCCGTCGCTCGGATCATGATGGAGGCCGCCACCAGGATCAACATCGACAGGACCGAGACGCCGACCAAAAACGTGCCTACCGACTTCAGCTCGCTGTTCGTCAGCCCCAAGCCGGAGGGCGTCGCCGAAACCTCCCCTCCACCCGGCAAGGCGGAACCCACGCCCGAGTGGCTCCGGCTCCTCAGCGAACGAATCATCCCGACATCACTCCCGACCCGAGACCCCCCAACATCGCAGCCGACAACGCAGCCGTCCACTCAGTCTGCGGCCACTCAATCGAGCGACGGCCCGCCGGGGACGGAGGATTCCGCGGCGGTTGATTCGCAGGACGAGCAACCCTGACTCATGTTCCTCCGTTCCCGCCCTATCGCGACCATGCGCATGTTCAGTCCGAATATGCTCTGGCAGCGTCGGTGCGCCTGACGATCCCCTCGACTCGAGCGGACAAACAGACCACAATGGGTTACGTTCCCGCTGAATGAGTACACCGCTATGAGACAACGCATCATTGTCTGCCTGAGCATCATCCTGCTGCTTTGCCTCGTGGGCAATGTCATCGCCGTTCTCTGCCTGGAGAGCAGCACGAGAAGCCTCAGCCTGCTCGCCGACTCTCACAGGGTTCAGGCCATGCGAGCAGATCTAGTATCGAGCGCGGTCCGCGTGGAAGCCGACCTCCTCGCATTTCGAGCCGGCGATCCGCACCACCCCGAGCTGCGAGTGGGCAATACCGATCGGTTGAGGAATGCCCTGCACCAATGCACGGAGTGTCACCACCGCGCGGAAATCCGGATCAAGCTGGACACGCTGCAAGAAACCTTTGAGGCATACGCGGGGAGCGCCGACCCCTTGTTCGACGCAGATGTATTGGTCGGTTCAGAGAGCGAAGTTCAGGCCGCCCAGCGACGGGTGGATCGGCTCGTCGTCCTCGCCACGGAATTGTCCGACTTGGCTCGATCGCACTTGACGATCCGCAGCTCTGAAGCAATGCGGGGGGTGGGTCTGGCGTGGAAGGTTCTCGTCGCCACGATGATCGTCGCCCTGGCGGCCGGCATCGCCGTGGCCATTCACCTCAAGCGGCGTTTGACACAACCCGTGGCGGCCATGCTCGCGGGCATCGAAAAGGTCAGACATGGCGATCTGGATCACACGATCCCGGTCGGGGGCGACGAGGAGTTCCAGAAGCTGGCCGATGCCTTCAATGATGCCAACGCCAGCCTTCGCGTTGCTCGGGAGGGCGTTCTTCAGGCGGAACGGATGGCGGCGGTCGGAAAGCTCGCGGCAGGCGTGGCGCACGAGGTGGGCAACCCACTGGCCAGCATCTCATCCATCGTCCAACTGATGCAGCGAGGCGCGAACACGGAGTCGAACGCCAAGAAACTCCAGATCATGATGGATGAGATCGCGCGCATCTCTCGGATCGTCCGCGATCTGCTCATCTTCTCGAAGCCGGCTGCCGCCAAGAAGCGCGAACCCGTCGATGTCGTGGCACTGGTACAACGAGCCATCACCCTGCTGAGCTACGATCGCCGCTCGAAGAACCTCCAGACGACGCTTCACCACGATGTCTCGGTCCGGCACATCTCGGCCGACGAAGACCGCCTCATGCTGGTCTTCACCAACATCATCATCAACGCCTACGACGCGATTGCCTCGGCCCCTCCCTCCGATGCCGAAGGGGCTCTGCAGATCAGTTGCCGACAGGATGGCGATGAGACGGAATTGAGATTCGAGGACAACGGCCCCGGCATGACCTCGGAAGAGATGGCGCAGGCGTTCGAACCCTTCTTCACAACGAAACCGCCGGGCTCAGGCACCGGACTCGGGCTCTGGGTCTGTTATCAGGTCGTCAAGAGCCACAGCGGACGCATCACTGTCCAGAGCGAGCCGGGCAAGGGAGTCCGTATCGTCATCCGCTTGCCACGCGACCCGGCCGCAACCGAGGAAACGCTGCAAGCCCGTGAGCCGGAGCCCCTGCCTGTCGGTGAGTGAAGGGCATCCGGCGCCGCGATCGCAGCAAGGCCGCCGTTCCGCTTGGAGGCGGGGACTCCATTCTATCTCGCGATCGCACGACGCATGGGAGCGTACCGATGCGGATCAGTCTTCCCGCATGGGGAGCTTCAGGTCGTGTATCTTTCGATATAGACTGGGGACTGATATTCCCAGGAACTGTGCCGTCTGGCTCTTGTCGTAGCCGTGTTGCTTGAGCAGCCGGCCGATGTGGGCCGCTTCGAATATCTTGCCCGCTTTGTCCAGCGAATCGGGCCAATCGGTGCCGCCGGCCTCCGATGGAGAGAGATCGCTATCTCTCATGTGGGGCGCCTGGGCCCCGGCTGGATGTTGGAACGGCAGATCGTCGGGCTCGATCTCCCTGTCCTCCGCGAAAATCAGTGCCCGCTCGATGACGTTCTCGAGCTCGCGGATGTTCCCTTTCCACGGATGCCCCTGGAGGAGCGTCATCGCCTCGTCGGACATGCCGGGGCATTGACGGTTCATCTCGATGTTGTACTTGTTGATGAAATGGCGAACGAGCAGCGGGATGTCCTCCTTGCGGCGGCGCAGCGGTTCGAGCCCGACCTGCACGACGTTCAGGCGGAAGTACAAATCCTCCCGAAACTTGTTCTCCGCCACGAGCTGCGACGGATCGATGTTGGTCGCGGTGATGATCCGCATTTCGATCGTGATCTGCCGCGTGTCGCCGACCCGCTGAATCGCCTTCTCCTCGATGGCCCGAAGCAGAGACATCTGGGCCCCCAGTGGAAGATTGCCGATCTCATCCAGGAACAGCGTGCCTCCGTTGGCGGCCTCGAAGAAGCCGACCTTGTCGCGGATCGCCCCCGTGAAGGAGCCGCGCCGATGGCCGAACATCTCGCTCTCGAACAACGTGTCGGGGATACCGCCGCAGTTGACCGGGACAAATGGGCCTTCGGCGGTGACGCCGCGGTCGTGGATCGCCCGTGCGACCAGTTCTTTTCCCGTTCCGCTCTCGCCGACGATCAAGACGCTGGATCGCGTGCTGGCAACCTTGTCGATCAAGGTCATCATCTGACGAACGGCGGAGGAGTCGCCGATGATCGTGCGCTGCGTCTTTTGGTGGTCGACTTCGGCGCGGAGTCGTCGGTTTTCCGTCTTGAGTTCCCGCACTTGAAGGACACGGCGAGCCTTGAGGATCAGATCGTCGAGCAGCATTGGCTTGAGGATGTAATCACTTGCGCCGAACCGAATCGCCTCGATGGCGGATTCCATGGTGCCGTAGGCCGTGATAAGCATCACGCTGAGTCGGGGACAATGCGCCTGGGCCTCGCGCAACAGCGACATTCCGTCCAGGCCTGGCATGTTGATGTCCGTGATGAGTAGATCGAAGTTGCCCTGCTTGAGCAACTCCAGGGCCTCGTCGCCCCGGCCCGTCGCCGTGACCGCCATGCCTTCGTCCTTGAGGACTTCGACGAGCGACTCTCGAAGGGCGACTTCGTCGTCGGCCAGGAGTACCCTGGGCTGGTGGGGTTGGGGACCGTCGGTCATGGGTTCCTCTCTGAAGCATCTCGCAGGACGACGACTCAGCGCAACCGGTCGGCTTGCCTGCCGCCGATCCCGCGCGGCCTCGCACGGGGCCGCTCACGAACGATGGCGCATTGTCCTCGATAATCGCCGCCGAGGCAACGCCCTCCGACGGTCAAGGCTGACGAGGACAGATTGCGACGCAAGTCTACTCTACCGTGAGTGTTCGGACGTGCTCCAATGCCTCGCGCGCGATGGTCGCATAGACCTTCATCGCCGCCGCCTGGTTGTGCTGGGGGCCTGCCCGACGAAGAACGCCGAGGATTCCTCGGGCCTGGTCGAGCCAAGCCGGGATGTCGCCCTGAAGCAAGGTGGCCTCGCCCTGCTCAAGAAGCACGCGATCTAGATCCGTCAGTGCAACCTCCGCGGCGTCTCGGGCCATGGCCAGATTCGCCAGCCAAGTGTCGAGCAGCCCCTCGTATTTCTCGGGCTCATCGTCATGGCAATCGAGGCACATCGCGCCCACGGCCTTGGCCGAGAGAGGGTTCGCCCAATCGTGGCAGGATTCGCAATCCACGCTGTCGAACATGGGATCAGGCTCGACGTCGAACGCGGACAGTGCCGCCAACGTGCCGCCATAGAACGCCTGCTGATCGACGTGACAGCCCGTGCAGGTCGCCTTCTGCGAGGGTCCGCCCGTGTGACACTCGCTGCATCGTAACTTGGCGTGCCGCCCAGGCAGTTCCATCGGGTGTATGAACTCGCCCTTCTCGATGATCGCCGCGACACGACTCTCGCGAACGGGGTTGAGGAACGTGTGACAGATATCGCAGGCGTGACTGATGATCTCGCCGCGTTGATCGATGTGGTTGCCCTCGTGGCAGCGGAAGCAGCCGGCCGACACTTTGTGCCCGATGTTGTCGGGGTAGGTTCGCCAGTCCACGTTCATGTCGGGGAAGAAGCTGTGGCGGTAGATGTCGCGAACGCTGTCAATCGCCTGATAGACCGCGGCGCGACGCGACGTCCACACATCCGGGTACTGGTCCTTGTAGAATCCTGTCAGGGACAAGCCGATCTGAGCCTCGGCGGCCCGCGTGTCCGTGTAGGGCATCACCAACGCGCGGACGGCCTCGCGTTTGATGAACGGCAATGTCGTGTCGATTCCGCCGCAGTCCATGGCAATGTCGACGGAATCCTGCGGCGAGCGGAACTTGTGCGCCGGGCGATTGTGGCAGTCCATGCAGTCCAGCGTTCGCAGAATACCGTCGGGCCGCGGGTCGGAACTGGGGCGGCCGTCGGATCGGAAGATCTTCTCGTTGCCCGCCCTGTCCGTCATCTTCACCCAGGGGATCACCTGCAACTTGTCGTCGATGGCGATGTACTCGATTCGGAAATCGTCAGCGAAGGCCATGTGGGCGTGAATGCCCTCGGCCGCGCGGAACTTCTGGTCACCGCCGCCGGTCCTCAAGAGCATGGCGACCTCGCGCCGCGTGTTCTTCTCGTCCGATGCGAAATGGACGATCTCTCGGAGCTGGGCGCCGAAGAACTTCTTGGGCCAGTGGCAGCGCTCGCAGGTCTCTCGCGCGGGCCGCAGATCCGTGATCGCCGGCGGAATCGGTCGAGAGAAACTGTTCTGCCACATGGCCAAGACCTGACGCGTGCCTGAGAGTTTGGACTTCACGAACCAGCTCGCGCCCGACCCGATGTGGCATTCGGCGCACGTCACGCGGGCGTGCGCCGAGTTCTCGTAGGCCGTGGCCTGGGGGGCCATCGCGACGTGACAGGCTTTTGCGCAGAACTCCGTCGAGTCCGTGAAGTGGTAGCCGTGGTAGGAGCTCACGGCCGCGACGGGAACGACGGCCAACCCTCCGCAGAAGACGTACTTCGCCGCGCGACGCTGCACGGGGTCATTGAGGTCGACGCGCGGAAGCCGAATCGTCAGCTTCTGCTCGGGGTTGCGGCGATGGAGACGCCAGCTTCTGAAGAAGATGCCCAGCGGAATGGCACCCAAGCCCATACCGAGTACGATGGGCAGAATCAGGTAGCCGACGATATCGACGTACGGGTTCGAACTGGGCGACACGATGCTGAACAGGCCGAAGGTCAAGATAAGTCCCACGGCCAGGGCCGCCAGCAAGAAGCCGCACATCGATATCCAGTTGTTCCACAGCGGCTTGACCTTGGGCGCGTAGGGTTGCTGCCGATCGACGAGCAAGCCCGCCGACGCATCGATCGTGCCCGACGACGACGACAAGGCCTCGGCCTTCTGAACCGATTCAACCTCCGTCACGGCGGCGCCGGCCAGCGCCTCGGAGGGTGCCATCTGGCCGTCCACCTTCTTATCATCCGAAGCGAACGGTCCGCGACCGGCTGTGCCGAGCGGGCCGCGGCGGCGGCGGACGTTCCAAGTGCCGAACAAGGCTGCCCCGCTCCCTCCAATGATCAGGACACAGAGCCCCAGGAACACCCAGTCCCCGGCCAGCGTGCCCCCGATCTCCTTGAGGATGCCACTCGCCGCCAGGCCCCCCCAGGCGATCAGAGCGCCCAGGACGCTGCAGAGACCGAAGAAGACGGGTGGGTTTGTCCTGAGCGCGCGGACGGCGTCTGCGAGAGACGATTCCCGGCGGACCTTCTTGGTGGATTCGATGCTGCTGTCGCTCATGTCAGTGTTTCGCACCGGCTCATCGGGGGGGGCCGCTTCGAGGCGAGTGGACGACGCGGTCGATGGCGTTTCCATCGCCGGGGCCCGATACAACCGAGTCTTCGACTCGACTTGCCGCCCGTTCTGGATTTTGGGCGGCACACGCCACCGCAACCCACGTCACCTTCGCAAGTCCCATGCCAGTTCAGTGGCTTCTCTTCCGACGGACGCGGAGCGCGTTGACAACGGTCGGCCCCGGCCACCCGGCAATCTCTCTCAGAAGTAGTAACGGACCTCCCAAAACTGAAAAGGTCGTAGGCGACAGGCTCGCCTTGTCGCGAGCCTCGGACCGGTGTGTTGAAACAGCGTCTTTGCGTAGACGCCGGTCCCTCCGCAAGGAGTGGGCGGGGCGGTGGAAGTCGATTGCGTCGCGACAACGGAAGATCGGGCGAGCCACGGCAGACTCACAACGATGCTCCCGCCGCAGGATTCGGCGATTCCCGGAACGTCCAACATCTGCGCCGGCGCGCCGTCTGACGGAGCAACCGGAGCATCCTCTGCGAGTTTTCCCACGATCGAGAGACGCGAATTCCTCACCCCCACCGAGATGCTTCTGAAACGTCTCGGCATAGGGATTGCACGCACTCCAGAGGCAGATGGCGTGCGTGCCCGAGCCGCGAGGTCCTGTCGGGCGCCGATGATTCGACCCCCTGTGACCCCCTCTTCGCGGTAGGGCAAGTCGCCCGCTGGAGTAGAGACACATGAGGAGTCGCGAGTCTTCGGCTCTCCGCGAAACGCGGATGACGCCTGTGGGCTTGGAGGGCCCGACGCGGGCCGCGCCAGCCGCACTTTCACTGGGCATCATCCTCCTGGTCGTCATCCCTGCGCTCGGACAGGAGAACACTGACTGCCTGAACTGCCATAGCAGGGCCGGTCTTCAGATCGAGCGCGAGGGGCGAACGGTCTCCTTGTTCGTGGACGCCGAGCGCTACGCGGGCGGCGTACACGCCGATCTGGACTGCATCACCTGCCATCAGGATCTGGACGGCATCGAGTCGTTCCCCCACGGGAAGACGCTCGCACCCGTCGATTGCGGCGATTGCCACGAAGAGGATGACGCTCCAATCGCGGCCTATTGGGCGAGTACGCACGGACAGCAGGTCAAGAGCGGCGTGGCCGAGGCGCCGAGGTGCCAGGACTGCCACGGCGAACACTACATTCTCCCACTCAACTCGCCCGACTCCGCGATCTCGCCGTTTAACATCCCGAAGATGTGCGCACAGTGTCACGCCGAAGGCGCCGCCGTCGCCCGAACGCACGCGATTCCCCAGGAGCAGATTCTCAAGCGATACAGGCAGAGCATCCACGGCGAAGGGCTTTTCAAGCAGGGGCTGGTCGTTACGGCCGTCTGCACGAGTTGCCATACGGGCCACAACGTCCTCCCACACACGGACCCGAGATCGACGATTCACAAGGACAACGTCGTCGCCACGTGCGAGCAGTGCCACGGCATGATCGAGACGGTGCATCGCAAGGTTATCAGTGGCGAGCTGTGGGAGCGGGAGGGGACCGTTCCGATCTGCGTGGAGTGCCACTCGCCGCACGAAATCCGCAAGGTCTTCTACGACACGAACATGAGCGACGCGGACTGTCTTCGCTGCCACGGCGATCCGAAACTGGTCGACGGCGACGGCGAGCGGTCCCTATTTGTCGCCGTCGAGGAGCATTCGAGATCGATCCACGGCCGCCAGGGCGTGGCGTGCTCGCAGTGCCACATCGGCATCACCCCGTCGCTGGAACGCGCCTGCGAGACCATCAGCGAACCGGTTCGGTGCGAGGTCTGCCACGAGACGGCGGTCGCCGACTACCAACGCGGCCGGCATGGCATGTTGCACGTCGGCGGCGATCCGAACGCACCGTATTGCAGCGATTGCCACGGGACGCACGGCATCCTGGAGCATTTCGTCCCCGACGACGCCTCGCCGATGCTCGACGCCCTCATTCGCAAGTCGCCGACGTTCGTCCGCAACATCCCCGATCTCTGCGGCCAATGCCATCGCGAGGGGGCCGTCGCGGCCGTGCGGAACCTGGGGCCGGAGGACCGGATCATCGAGCGTTATACGATGAGCATCCACGGCCAAGGCCTCCTGGATAGCGGCTTGATCGTCACCGCCACGTGTACGAGTTGTCACACGCCGCACAAGGAGCTGCCGTCCGCCGATCCCGAATCGAGCGTCAACAGCAGCAACATCGCCCAGACGTGTGGCAAGTGTCACGACGGCATCTACGAACTGTATCGCAGGAGCATCCATTCGGAAGAGGGCAACCCCGACTACGTGCAACTGAGAGGGATGCCCGCTCTGCCGCACTGCAACGACTGCCACACCCCCCACAGCGTCGCCCGAACCGACAAGGCTGGGTTTCAACTCGGCATCATGCACCAGTGCGGCGAGTGCCACGAGGAGTTGACGAAGAGCTACTTTGATACATATCACGGCAAGTCATCCGAGCTAGGCGACGTCTCTCGCGCGAAGTGTCACGACTGCCACGGGGCGCATGATATTCTGCCCCCTGCGAGGCTTGCGTCGCACCTCCACAGGGACAACATCGTGCAAACGTGCGCTAAGTGCCATCTCGGCTCGAACCGCAGATTCACTGGATACCTGACGCACGCGACGCACCACGATCCCGACAAGTACCCGATCCTCTATTACACATTCTGGGCCATGACCACTCTGCTGGTCGGCACGTTCACGTTCTTTGGCTTGCACACACTCTGCTGGCTTCCCCGTTCGTGGAAGCTGCGGCAGGAACTCAAGGCCAGCCGCCGCCGGCCCGAACCCGGCGAGCAGCAGTTTCTCCGGTTCAGAACCTACGTGCGCGTGCTGCACATCATGATCATCGTCAGCTTCTTCGGCCTGGCGATCACGGGCATGATGGTCAAGTTTGCCCATACGCAGTGGGCCGGTATCTTGGCCGTGATTCTGGGCGGGATGAACGCGGCCAGATGGATCCACAGGGTCTGCGCGATCATCACGTTCGCCTACATGGGAATGCACGTCTACGACGTGATCCGACGATACCGCAAGAGCGGTCGAACGGTTCTTGACTTCCTCTTCGGTCGCGACACGATCATGCCGAGGTGGTCCGACGTTACGGAGTTGATCAACACGCTGAAGTGGTTCTTTGGTCGCGGCCCCCGGCCGACCTACGGCCGTTGGACGTACTGGGAGAAGTTCGACTACTTCGCCGTCTTCTGGGGTGTCACGATCATTGGCAGCACGGGTCTGTGCCTCTGGTTCCCGGAGTTCTTCACGCGCTTCTTGCCCGGCTGGTCCATCAATGTGGCGACGATCATCCACAGCGACGAGGCGCTGCTCGCGACCGGTTTCATCTTCACGATCCACTTCTTCAATACGCACTTTCGCCCCGAGAAATACCCGATGGACACGGTGATCTTCACCGGCCGAATGACGATGGATGAACTCAAGCACGACAAGCCTCGACTGTACGAGCAGATGGTCGAAAGTGGCGAGATGGAAGAACGCATGGTCGACCCCGTACCGGCCGTGGTCACGCGTTTCGTCAAGGTCTGCGGCTTCATCGCCCTGGGCGTCGGCTTCACGCTCGTGGCGCTGATCATCTATGCGATGCTGTTTTCGTATCAGTAGTCCGCAAAGTCGCGGATGGTATCCGCGCTGCGTACAAAGCCGCCGATGGTATCGGCGGTTTCTCCCCCGCGGATGGCGTTGGGGGGTTATCCCCGCGATACCATCCGCCGCTGTGTTGTGGGTGATCGG
>CAYYPB010000012.1:0-15263 GCA_964473405.1 uncultured Planctomycetaceae bacterium | reverse complement strand
AGTCCTCCTCCTCTACACCGTAGGACCTACGGTTACTGGCAGTACACCACACGAGCGACCTTCGTCTAGTCGATCTCGCGGGCGCGGCAGGTCCGATTGTTTCGGGCGGTCGCCTATCGGCTTGCCGATTGGCGATTCAACGACTCGAGGTTCGAACGATGAGCTACATAACCAACAATGACATCGCAGCATGGATGGGCTCAGAAGCCTACGTCGAGTTGACCGACGACGAGGTCACGGGCGCGGCGGATGAAAAGAGAGTGGACGAAGCGCGGCTCGGGGCCGAGGGCGAGGCGAACAGCTATCTGGCGACGCGCTACGCCGTGCCCGTGTCGATCGCGCAAGAGCCCGAGGTGGAGGCGGTCTTGAGATCGTTCATCCTCGACTTGGCCACCTATCGTCTGCATAGCCGCCGACCGCCTGTGCCGCCCGACATCGTGCGACGTCGGGAGGACGCCGTGACATGGCTGGGTCGCGTAGCGTCGGGCATCGTGCAGTTGCCATCGGCGGCGGCCGTGTCGGAGAGTGGTTCGTTAGGAACGCTCGGCGAATCGGTTGGTCCCCGACGGACGATGACACGTGAAACCCTTGAGAACATGTGATCGTGTACTCACAAGCACCCCGTCTGGGGGTTGGAGCGAGCCCAGACGGTGTCCACATTCACTAGCGAGACGAGCGAGAGACCATGGCCGCGCTGGGCGAATACGAAATGAAGATCGCTGATCGTCTCTCGCAGGCGACGATCGGCAGCGACAACGCCTTTGCGGTCGTTCGGAGTGTCTCCGGCGGCTGGCGACCGGGCATCCGGGACGCACTTCGACGCGAGCGGATGCCGGCGGCCTATGTGGCGTTCATCGAAGAGCCGACAGCGCCGGAGGTGCGAGCCGCGGTGCGCGGGGCCAAGTTCTCGGTCCTCGTAGCCGAGCGAGCGCTCCAGGCCCAGACCGATCCGAGGCATTCGTTTCCACAGTCGACTGGCGCATACGAGTTGTTGGCCGCCGCTCGATCCGTGCTCGACGACTACGAGCCGCTCGGCGGCTTGCTCCTGCAACTCCTTCGCATCAAGTTCATCGATGCGGACGATCGCGTTGCGGTCTACGAACTGCTCTATCGCCTGTGGCCGGTCGTGTTTGAACCCAGCGCGCCGCGGTTCGACGGCCAGGAGATTACGGGAAGCGCCAGCCGCATGACCCTCGACGTGCGATCCATCGAGGTCGACACGGTCGATTTCAGCTTCCCCGGCATCGCCGGCGTACATCGCCATGCCCTGGGCCTGCGCGGCCGGCCCATTCTATGGCACGGACAACTCCGCGCAACCAACGACGCGGCCATGAACGCACTGGAGGCGAACATAGAATCCACGATCCTCCAGCAGGCGGCGGGCGAAATCACGGACAGCCATGCCCGGAGCTTCAAGCAGTGCGTACTCGATCGCTACGTCCGAACCGCCGAGCGGCGCGATGAGGAAGGGACGATCGTCCAGGACGCCGAACTGCACTTCCTGCAACTCCAACCCACGGCATCGTGAGGGATGACCATGGCCGTACCCAAGTCACGATCCGGCTGGGCCCAGCGCATCGAAGTAGCCGTCGAGTCCTCCGCGGGATCGGGCGAGTTCATCGTCGACGACAGGCTTCGTGCCGAGATGGCCGAGTCGCTCACAATCCGTCGCATCGCCAAGGCTCGCGTCAGCGTGCAGCTATCCGGCACGTTTACCGCAGCCGATGCGCAGGCGACGTACCACGCCGATCGGCGGATGATCATGAGGTCGGCGGATGCGGTCCTCTTTGATGGCTATCCGGTCGTCGGGAGGATGACGCTCGGTGGCAGCCGCCAGGCCGAGGGGTTCGAGTTGCGGCTCGAACACGCCGTGGGGCGACTGGGTCGCGACGAAGCGGCCCAGATCATCGGCCGACACGTGCGCGACGCTCGGATTGCGGACGGGATGGCGACGGCCCCCGCAACCTGGAAGCATGCTTCGGCTCTCGCGACAGGCTTGCCCTGCATTTTCAACATGGATGGCGGAGGGAACTGCGATCCGGTCCCCATCGAGGTAGATGATGGGGCTGGCCAAGTGCGCAAGATTCACATCTTCGCCGACGACTTACAGCTCGACGCCATCACCTGGACATTCGCGAGGGCCCTGCGTTATCTGCTTCATTTCTATGGATGTAGTAATACGCCCATCGATGCCGAGTTGGTGATGCAATACACCGATGGGTTGGCGGAAACGCCGCCGGAAGGACGAGAGTCGCTGCGATCCTCGGACGATCTGGCCTGGGCCCTGCTCGGATGCCCCCACACGTTGGTCGCTGAGTCCACGAGTCTGTTCGAATCGCTGTCGCTGCTGTCCGCCGCATCCGGCGTTCGCATGGCCACCGACACCACTGCCTCGGCCGACGGCACGATGACGGCGTGGCGGATGTGGACCGACCGAAGCGCTTCCGCAAGAAGCCTCCGACTCGCGTCCTCAGGCCGCGACGCGACGGGACAGCCCGTGTATGACGCCGTAGCGACACCGATTGTGGACTTGTTCGCCGACAACAACGTCTCGGCGTCGGACATCTCATGGGACGCCCGACAGATCGCGTTGTCGGCCACCGTGGTCGGCGCGGTACGGCAGTTCCAAATCCAAGCCGAACTGCTGCCAGGCTGGCTTCCGCGGGAAGGGCTGGACAATGTCGATCCGGCCGACCGTGCAACGGCCAAGACACAGGCCGTCTCATCGGAGCAGATTCGCTCGACGGGATCAGCCATCGCCGCCGACCCGTGGTACGCACAGTATCACCGAGACGGTTCGGCTTTCGACGCGCACTGGGATGTGGGCCGGTTGTGGGTCTTGAACGAAGCGGGCACCCATGATGCAACACAGTACGCACGGAACGCCCCGTTCGGTGCATATGCGCCGTTTGACTTCTCCAGTCTCGAACCGGGACCGTGGATGCGGCGAAGCCGACGTCTGCTACCTGTGAGCGCGGCCGCAGGCCAAGCCCAGAGTGTCGTTGTCGAAGTGAGCTTCGACGCTGGAACGAGTTGGACATCGCTCGAAGCGGGCTACACCGTGTTGGACGCCCAGTGCGGCATCTGGTTCGACATCGACAACCTCTTGTCGATCGCCCCGCACGGCGGCGGAGGCACCAACCTGTGGTACGCGCTGGTGGATCAGACATTCCGACTCCGCGTAACGGCACTGATCGAGTCGGATCAGAGGTTGATGGCTCACCGCACGGCCTCGACGGCACCTTCGGTGTTCGCGTCGGCGACCGTCTGCTATGAGGCGGATCGATTCGCGTTCGTTCATCATCCAGCCGGACCGGGCGTTCCTCCGGCGGTGGACCCGCGAGATCGAGACGACTCCGAGTCAATGGCCGCAGTGGCCGAAGCCCTCGTCAACGAAGCGGCCGGCCGATCCGTGACAGGCCGGGCGGTCGTACCCTGGATCGACACGTCCCTGCGGTTGGGCGATCGCGTCATCGGATTGCGCGGACGCGGGTTGAGTTTCTCGCGCGAGCGTGCCCATAGCGAACGTCATGTCTGCATCACCGGAAAGCGATACCACTTCGCGGATGGCAGATTCGAGACGGAACTGCTCTTGGGCCGGGATGAGTCGGTGGAGGACTGACGCATGGAGTCGATCAGAGTCGAACTCGCTCGCGGCGCGTCCACTCGGGGCGACGACGCATTCGAGTTGCTGTGGGATGCCGGTACGGGGACCATCGATACGACGGTAGCACTAACAGACCGGCCGATCGGATTCTGGGAGGGGCTTCCATTCCAGCGGGGCCATCTTCTCGATGGACACGCGATCGGCTTGCATCTGGATTCTGTGTTGCCGGACGGGCATGGTGCCGGTCGCCATCTGACGGCGGAGCATCTGCGACCGGCCGGGCTTCTATCGTTCGAATCGCTACCGGTGTATTTCGGCCGATTCCAATTCGCCGCTCGACAGGTGGACCGAGTGGGCAATCGCGGCACGCAACTGTCCGACCTCGCGACGAGTGTCGTGAACAGCTCGCCGAGGCCGGCCGATGCGCTCGTCTGTTCGGGATTCGATGAGACCGAACGAAGGGCAAGCTTCTCATTCGTTCCGTCGCCGGACCTGTGACCCACTGCGGCACGCTGGACGCACAACCAGGAGTCAGACCTGATGGCCGACATCTATCCCAACGAAGCGTACCCATCGGATGCAGCCGTGTCGCAACTCGACGGCACGATGGATCAGCGGACGGGGCTGGGCTACATCGCAAAGGGCACGGGCCCGGCGAGCGTGCCCAGTTACGAGATTCAGTACAACCGTCGCGAGCAACGCGCCAACGCCCGATTGAGCGTCGCCACGGAAGGGCTCGTGGTGGACGAGGGCGGTCTGTCCATCGGCGTCTTCCCGTGCAACTACTCGTTGGGCGATCAGCACAAGCGGTTCGCCGGCGCGACGGCGCAAGCGGTGCCGGATGACGCGACACGATACGCCTACATCGACGCGGTGAACGCGCTGCAGATCGCCACGGCCTACCCGAGTGATGCGGCGACGTTCGTTCCACTGGCGAAGGTCATCACGTCCAGCGGTGCAATGACGATCGAACCGCAGACCGGCTACGTGAGATTCCTCGCCGCACCGTTGAATCCAAAGCTGACCCCCAGCGCGGGAGCCGAAGCGGCCGACACGATCGCGGTGAGCTTCCAGCTGGAGGACGCCGCCGGAAACGCATTGGCCCGTCGATGGGCCGGTGAGATCTGGCTGAGCGACACCGACTTCGGCGATCTGGCGACCGTCGCTCCCAGTGGCGGTCTGGCCGTGACGACAGGACAGCAACTCGGGGCGGACATCGCGACGGACAAGCATCTGAGGGTTGTGTCAGATGCCAACGGGGTCGCAGTCTTGAGTGTGACCGACTCGGGGACACCCACGTTTCATGTCATTGCCGCCGCTACGTGTTCCGGCGAACCGACCAGCATCGCCATCACGTTCGCCTAACGGGGATAGAAGATGAAACTGAGATCAGAGATTGCCGTTCCGCCCGATCCACTCGATGGGCCGCGAACGTTCGGGGACGCCACGGACCACTTCAAGATCGACCCGGCGCAAGCCCGCATTCAGGCGGCGGGGGTCGCCCGTGCGACGCGGTACCTGCACACGAGTTTCATCGGCACGGATGACTTCGTGAGCGTGACAGGCGGCAACCTCGCCCGCGTTCGTTATCTCGACGGTGCCATCTTCGCGGCCGACTGGGTGACGGACGTTCCGCCGTGGGTCGATCTTGCCGACGACTTCACGCTTTACGTCCCCGCTCATCCGTGCCTCGAAGACACGGTCCTCGACTACCGGCTCTATGTCACGCTCGTCAGAGACGGCGTTTCACTCGGCACGATCGTCCACGACAGCACCCAGACGACCTTCATCTTCGAAGGAAACAACTTCGGCGCGACAGCGGGCGAGATCGTCTTCTTGCCCTTCGTGACCTTCAATGCGAGCACCGTGCAGCTTCAGGCGAATGACGTGCTGCATGTCAACCTGACGCGCTACGGCGGTGACGCGCTGGATACGATCAATGCCGCCTGGTATGTAGCCGCGAGCCCGTTCTTCACGGTCAAACAGAAGGAGTTGGCATGAACCCGGTGTTGACCAGCGAGCAGGTCGCGAGCATGACGCCCGAGCAGACGACCTACTACCAGACCCTGCCTGACTACATTGGCCCGTTGATCGGCCGGCAGATTCTCGAATGGAACTCGGAGCAACGGCGGCTTCGCCAAATCGAGAGAAAGCAACAGCTTCAGTCTGGCCAGATCACACAGCAGCAGTTCGAGACGATGTGTGGGGCCGATCCCGAGCCGTCGGTGTAACCGGCGCAGAGAGAAACACGGAAGGGTGCATGATGTTGGATTGCCTGCGCGTGGAAAAGGGAACGACCGAGCGAATCGTCGCGACGTTTGTCGACTCGGCCGGGGCACTGCTGGGCGGCTTGACAGTGACGGTGCGCGTGCAGCGAGCGAGCGACGGCCACTTCCTCAACGGCGATGGAACGTGGACCGCAGCGCCTGCCACGGAGCATGTTGCCGCCAAGATCGACGCGACAAATCGGCCCGGTGAGTATGCCTTTTTGTTTTCGATGCCAGACACAACAGATGAATACGACATACGTTTTGACGGCGGCACGACGGCCGCGAATCGGTATCAGTTCGGTTCGATCAAGGCCGTCGCCGATGCCGAAGGCGATCTTCACGTCGCCAAGGCCGTGCTGGCTAACAAGCAGAAACAGGACATCGCAACCGGCGTCGTTACCGTGATGGACGATGACGGCGTCACACCGCTTCTGACCCTGACGCCAACCGTGGACGATGAGGACAATCCGACGAAGAACATCCTGGCGGTGAGTTGAGTTGCCAGGGACCAGTCTTGAGTCGTCAGTCTTGACGCGCCCGGACTTGAACGGGACACGACAGAGATCGCCGACATGAACGCCATCGACAAATGGTTGAGATACTACCATCCGCTGTTTCACGGGAGATTCGACTTCGCGTTGTCGGCAAAGCTGTCTCATCGCGAGGCGTGGCACCAGGGCCTCGGCATGACCGGTGGGCGATTCTGGGTACGCCTTCGCGGCGGGCACGATCTGAGGCGGCGATCCATCGACGCCATCACAGGAAAGGACGTTGTGGCATCTTCCACCGAGACTTCCGGCAACCATCCGAGTGACGTGCGTCGCCTCGGCGTCCTCGTGGGGCGTTCCGACGGCCCGAGTGCCGCCGCGACGACATTCCCATGGGTGGGACACAAAGCCGGGGCGGCGTATCGGTATGGCCTGACGGTCATGGGAGCCGGTGGCGTTGCGGACGGAACCGAAGCGCCGACCGCGACGGTCACGTGGGACGCGACAGGCACCTGGGCCGGCCCCACACCCAACCCGGTCGGCGGCATGGCCGTCGCGGCCCAGGCCGGCGGTGCATTCGGCCTGACGTGGACCTACGACGAAGCAGGACAGGCAGCCGCGCCGGGGCAGTTTGAGATCTTCAACGACAGTGGGAGCCCTGGCTCGGTCGACTTCGACACAGTCGTCGCGACCGTCCCCTACGGTTGGCGGCAAGGGTTCTTCCGCTGGACCAGTGGCGCGTTCGCCCACGACGCGCGCGTGCATTGGGCCGTCCGCGCTGTGTCCAGCGGCGGTGCCGCAGGCGTGGCCTCACCCGTGGCCTTCGGCGTGGCGAGCGCGGCCGCTCCACCGGCGCCGGCGCCCATCCGCGTCAGCCAGGCAAGGGGAGACTGAGTCATGGCAATCCGATCCGCGGCGAAGCTGGCGGCCGATCAGGCGAAGCTCTTGGCGTCCTACCGCGCGAATCAGCAGACTTCGCCAGCCGGTGCCGGCCCGCCTGAAGCGTCGCAGCCGACGCTCCAATACGGCAAGGTGACGGCCGTGATCTCCACCGACCCGACCCACGGCCCCCACCTGACGGTGCAAGGCCAGACCTCAACCGGCACGCCCCCCACCTTCTCGGCCACGGCCGCCCCCCCATTCCGCTGCTACCCCGCCCCCGGCAAGACCGTCGGCAACTACACCGCAAACGACTACATCCGCCTCACAGCCGCAGAGCAAGCCATGTTCGCCGAGCCCATCGCCTGAGACCAC
The DNA here is from genome assembly GCA_964473405.1 of uncultured Planctomycetaceae bacterium. Lineage (GTDB taxonomy): Bacteria > Planctomycetota > Phycisphaerae > UBA1845 > UTPLA1 > CAYYPB01. The sequence goes on along the minus strand of CAYYPB010000012.1, from coordinate 7,644 downwards.
TCCCCGTCGCGCTGCTACAATCCGGGCATGGAACCTCACGACGAGTTGATCGCGCGTGATGAGACGCCTCGTGCCGTACCGGCCGCTGCGTCGGTTCGGCTCATGCGCGAGGTTCGGTTTTCCGTCGATCGTGATTGGGCGACCGCTGCGCATGGGGCCGAGGGGTTCGAGAAGGCCCTGCCTGTGACCAACTCGTGGGGCGGTTGGCCTTCGGCCGTGGGGATTGCGCCGTATCTCGTGTTGCGCGTCGTGGTGTCGGGCCGGCCGGACGCGGTGACGGGCTATCTCGTCGGCATTCAGGAACTCGACAAGCTGCTGCGGAACCATGCGATTCCGCTGGCGGCGCGGCGGCTGCACACGGTGGGGGCTCGCCTGACCGGCGAGTCGCTCGTCCGGGGGATATGGGACAGCCTCGCCGGGGCAACGCGACAGCCGTACGATTTGGAAGAACTACAATTGTCAACAACGCCCTATCTGTCGTACACGGTCGAAGCGGGAGACGAATCGATGACCAGCCTGACGCAGTCCTTCGAGTTCTCGGCGTCGCATCGCCTGCATATCGCCGCCCTGTCCGACGAGGAGAACCGTCGGCAGTTCGGCAAGTGCAACAATCCGAGTGGTCACGGGCACAACTACCGTGTCGAGGTCACGTTGATTGGCGAGGTCTCCGAGGCGACCGGATCGCTGCTGCCGCTTCCGGCGTTCGAGTCAATCGTCAAACGAGATGTCATCGACCGGCTCGACCACAAGCATCTCAATACCGACGTTCCCGAGTTTCGAGAGGTGAATCCGTCGGTGGAGAACATCGTGAAGACCGTCTGGTCCTATCTCGACGGTTCATTCCCGCCGTCGATGTCACACAGCGTGCGCGTTTGGGAGACGGCCAAGACGTATGCCGAGTACGCCGGCGGTTGAGATGTGGGGCGTATGCTACCCCGCGAGGGTCGCGGCACCGGTCGATTCCTCCACGACGGGGAACGCCCTGCGCGCGATGATCTTGAGCCTTCGCCGCGCATGTGATTCGAACGCCCCTATGGTAATCGTTTCCAGCCATCGGACGGCATGTTCCTTGAACAGTTCGTGGCTGAACAGCATTACCGTCGGCTGTTGTAGGTGCGTGTCTCTGGCGAGCGACCGCATGAGAAACCTGTCCGCCGGCCCGACGCCCATCTTCTTGAGTACATGACTGAGAAGCTTGAGCGGATGCTGCGGCGCGGCCTTCCCCGCTTTCCTTTGCTTGATCTTCTTCGTGAGCGCGATCAGCGCGATCAATGCCGCGAGGGCAACGATCATGGCGATCATCATCTCGACGTCGGCGGGGTCTGTCTTCTTTTCGTGAAAGGCGCCGCGCAGTCCCTTGAGACGGTTCTCGTAGGGCGACTGGGCCAGCAAGTAGAGGTATTGCATCATGACGGTGTACTCGCGGTCGGTGCTCCCTGGGCTGCGCGCGCGAAGCGTTCGAGCCGTTTGCTCACATGCAGGGCGATCCTGGCGATTCTGGCGTCGAGATCCGTTTGGGCGATCTTGGTGATACGCGGCGCGATCGAGGCGAGCCGGAGCCGATCAGCCACCCACAGGGCCGCGCAACGATGATCGGTCCGAGGATCGTGAAGCATACTGATCAACGTCGTCGCGGCCTCGGGCACGCGCAGCTTGAGCAGGCATCGGACGGCGGCCGCTCGAACGTCGGCGTCGTCGCTCGACGTCTTGGACGCAATGAGTTCCGCACGACCGGGAATCTTCAACTGATCGATCGCGTCGATAGCCCCCGCCTGAACGACTGGGCAATCGTCGTGGATCGTGCGCGATAGGATTCGCCGACTCGTTTCGCCGCCGATGGTGCCGATGGCGGCCATTGCCGTGGTTCTGATCTCTGGCGATTCGTCATTCGTGGCGGCGAAGATGTCGGATTGAAAGTGTTTGCAGACGAACAGACTGACCGTCAACTGCAGAGCGCGCAGGCGGTCACCAACGTTCTTGGAGGCAAACTTGATCTGCACCTGCGTCGCGAAACCCGGCACCCACTCGAGGACGTGATGGCCGGCGGCTTGCGCCTGGGAGGGCTGGATATGCTCGAAGTTCTGCCAGAAGTCGTCGAAGTTCTCCGAGAGCCCCACGCGATCGAGTAGGTTGATCCACGCCTCGGGGCGCCCGTTAAGCTCCGGCCGTTTTCCGCGATGCTGGCCGGCCAGCGTGCGTTGTTTGATCTCGAAGGCGGCGATCCTGCGAATGCCGGCGTCTTCGTGTTCCGTGATCCCCTCGAGAGCCGCCGTGCTGGCCGGCGTTTTGACGTCGGCGAGTGCCCAGACGGCGGCACGATTGGTCGCCGGATCATCGACTAGCAGAAAGCTCGATAGCAGCGTGACCTTCTGGTCGCTGGGTAGACCGAGCGAAAGTATCCAGGACGGCGCCATCGGAGCGACATCCGGCGGCAGGCTGAACGTGGCCTCGAATCCCGCGTCGAGCCAGGCGAGGCTCCGGATGGAGACGAGGTGTTTCTTGATGGCCGGGTCGCGGGCGAACCAGTGCCACCGGATGAACTCCTCGACGAACTTTCCGTCGGTGCATGTGGCGAGCTTGGGTGCTATTCGGCGTCGCATCTCGGGATAGCCCAGGGCGACGTATACGAACGGGACGAACCTCGGCGACAACGGAATCGAGAGGATCTCGAGCATCGCATGCGTGAACTTGCCGCGTTTGACCGTACTCTGTTTGAACAAGCTGGATTCGAGTTCGTCGGCCATCAGCATCGCGGCCTCGAGAACCTCAGGCCGATGGTGGCTCTCGTAGTGGTCCAGCGCCTCGCGAAGGGTCGTGAGGAGGTACTGCCTCTCGTCGCGGAGCATCTTCAGGGTCTGGCTGACCGTTTTGAACAGGCTCGCATCGTCCTCGGTGGCCTCGCGGAGGGCGACCGTTGTCTCGGCGAGCGACTGAAAGTGGTTGTTCGTGAGTTCGAGAAGCGACACGGCCGCTTCGCCTCGGATCTTGGGCGAGCCGTCATGAATCGCGTGGCCGGCCAGATAGGCCAGTCGCGTGTTGCCGCTTCGTCTGACGATATCGAGCGCATTCTGTCGCGTCCGGCCGTCACGGCTGTGGACGCAGGATCGCAACGCTCCGAAGAGACGCGACGTGCTGGAGACGACCAGCATCTGCCCTTCGGGTGTCAATCTGTCGAACAGCGAGGCCAGCCCCCGGAGGCCTGCTTCGCTGCCCCGTTCGATGAGGATCTTGATGATGCGGGATTGTGCGTCGGAGTCGACATGCGGCAAGCCGCCCACGAGCGCCCGATCGGCGGCGAGACCTCTGGTGTCCTTCAGAATGTCGAAGACGACGGGACGCCTTTTCATCAATTGCAGCCTCTCGTGGGATGGCAGTACCCCCAAGCAGATCGGCTTTTATCAGCCGTCAGGTGAGCTATCGGCCGGGCGCGAAGTCGGCACGTCGCATCCTGGCTGCCGGTTGGTGGGTATGATTATCGGGCGGGTGCGGACGGTGCGGGGCCGCGCTCAATCGACGGGTGATTGTGGCTTCCCTGGCTCTGTGGCACCGGCGTCTCGCCGGTGAGACCACAGGCGGGACGCCAGTGCCACGGGGCAGCGTGAACCCGCAGTACCAAGTGTGACGATCACTGGCCGGGCCCGCCGATAGGAAGCGGCCCATTTCTTCGAGGAGCAGACGGATGAACGCGCGCAGAACGGTAGTGATCGGCTGGGTATTGGCGGCGGGCGTCGTCGGCATCGCAGCGGCCCGAGGCTGGGGGCAGGCCGTCTCACAGCCCGAGCAAGCGGCCGCTCGACCGACGTATCAATACGTCGGCGTCGAGCAAACCGTCGCGAGGATCGAAGTGGCGACCGGGCGGATCGAGATTCTCTTCCAACGGAACGCGCCTCGTACGAGCCTGCTCAGCCCGCAGTCGCGACCGTGGGAGTGGCGGGAGGTTCGCGTGCGAGATCGCGGCATCAGTCCCAAGAAGGTGCGAGCTCGAGACCGCCGCGCGAACCGCCGCACAGCGCCTGAGGAGGAGCCTGAATCTGAGGAAGGGCCAGTGGAGCAACCGTCCGAGTGAACCGCCGAGTTCTGGACACGATGCGAACGGGTCCGTGGTCGGTCGATCCCTTCGGTTGCTCGGACGTGGCCGTCCTGTACAATCGGCGCTCGGCGTCGTGGTCGCCGTGGCGGCCATGTTTCGCGACGGTCCGCCACAACGCCCGCCGTCCTCGTAGCTCAATTGGACAGAGCGCTGGCCTCCGAAGCCAGAGGTTGCAGGTTCGACTCCTGCCGGGGACGTTTTTGGAGGACGGGGGGCTGGAGAGAACGGTGGCTGTTCCTCGCGATCGCTATCCCACCAGCGCGTGCAAGAGATGCCAACGGTGAACGCGAAGCGGAACACATCTGACGACCCCACACTCTTTCGTTCGACCAACGGGGCAGCCGCACTTCCTCCTGGCCGGCGTCGGTCGTTGGTTCTTCCGAGGTACCTGGCGGAAGAATCGAGCAGGCAGCCGGGTCTGAAAACGGAGGAGAAGCTCGCCCGCAAGATTCTCCTGAAGTGGGCCGACCTTGATGCAAGGGGGGATATCGCCGAGCGAAAAGAACGTTCGCTGGATGCGGACTTTCTGCTGGAGGTGTTCGGCAAGGCCCTGGGTTACGTGCCGCAGCCGGACAGTCCGAAGGAATGGAATCTGGAGCGGGAGTTTACGGTGCCCGGTGCCGGCACGGCGGACGGGGCGCTAGGGGTTTTCAAACCCGGCCGGGAACACTCTCCTGTCGCAGTGATTGAATTGAAGGGGGCCGGTGCCGACCTCGATCGTGACCGATTCAACGGGCGCACGGCGGTCCAGCAGTGCTGGGACTATCTGAACGTCCTTCCCGATTGTCCTTGGGGGATTGTCAGCAACTTCATCACGCTACGACTCTACCATCGCGAGAAGACGCCGCTTGCCTATGAAGAGTTCACGCTCCAGGAGATGCGCGACGAGAAACGGTTTCGAGCGTTCTTCTGGCTCTTCGCGCGGGGCGGGCTGCTGCAATCCGCCTTGAAGCAGCCTCCTCGGGCGGCGCGATTGCTGCAACAGACGGGGGAGCGGCAACGCGAAGTCGGCGACGAGCTGTACGCCAGGTACAGCAGCAATCGACAGGCGTTGATCGGGCACCTGATTCGCAAGCACGAGCGGCCGTTGGAAAAGGCCATCTCCATCGCCCAGAAACTGCTGGATCGGATCATCTTCGTGGCGTTCTGCGAGGATCGAGGGCTGCTGCCCGAGAAGATCATCGAGCGAACGTACGATCAACTACCCTTGTACAAGAGAGCGACGAATCCGCGATGGCGGAACTTTCTTGGCTTGTTCAAGGCGGTCGACGAAGGGGACGACGCGCTGGAGCTCGACCAGGGCTACAACGGCGGGCTCTTCGTTCACGATCCCGAGGTGGACGACCTGGACCTCGGCGACGAGTGGACGAGCTTCTTCCGAGAAGTGGGTCGGTACGACTTTCGGCACGAGGTGGACGTCGAAGTTCTCGGGCACCTGTTCGAGAAGTCGATCACCGAGCTGGAGAAGCTGCGCGAAGGCGGGTTGTTCAACGGCGGCGCCGAAGTCGAGTCGCCGTCCCGCATGAAGAAGAGTGCGGAGCGGAAGCGATTCGGTGTCTTCTACACGCCGCCCGAGTTCACGGACTTCATCGTGCGAAGCACCGTCGAAGCGATCATCCAATCGCGATTCGATGCGCTGAGCGAAGAACATGGCGTCGATCCCAACGCCGATGCGACGGGGCAGGATGCCAAGAAGTTGAACGCGTATTGGTCGGCGTGTCTTGCCGCGCTGCGCGATATCAAGGTCTGCGATCCCGCTTGCGGAAGCGGGGCGTTTCTGATCCAGGCGTACGAGGTGCTGGAGGAACACTATCACACGGTGATCAATGGGATGGGGGGGCGTGATTCCAAGGAAGTCGAGCGGCTGGCGGACCGTGTCCCAGACACGATTCTGTCGGACAATCTATTCGGCGTCGATCTCTCACCAGCGGCCGTCGAGATCACGCAGCTTTCGTTGTGGATTCGATCGGCGCGTCCCGGCAAGACGCTGTCGGACCTGTCGAAGAACATCCTCGTGGGTAACAGTCTCGTCACGGACTGCGCCGTGGACGCCCGCGCGATGGACTGGCGCAAGACGTTCCCGGCCGTCTTCGGACGCAAGGCGTCGGGGTTCGACTGCGTGATCGGCAACCCGCCGTGGGAGCGGTTGAAACTCCAGGAGCGAGAGTTCTTCTCGCTCTGCGCACCGGACATTGCCGAGGCGGTTAGTGCGGCCAAACGACGCAAGTTGATCGAGAAACTCGAGACGGCGAACCCCGCGTTGTTCGAGCGATACACGCTCGCGAAACTCAGCGCGGAGGCGGCCCTGTCGCACGTTCGGGCATCGGGCGAGTTTCCGCTGACGGCCAGAGGCGACATCAACACCTACATGCTGTTCGCCGAGCTTGCGAGGAAGCTGGTCGCGCCGCAGGGACGCGTGGGGCTTCTAGTGCCGTCGGGCATCGCCACGGACCATACGACCAAGGCGTTCTTCGGTGAGCTCGTGGCGTCGAAGGCGCTGATGACGCTGTACGATTTTGAGAACAAGGCACCGGTCTTCCCTGACGTTCACCGCTCATTCAAGTTTTCGACGCTCGTTTTCGGTGGCTCACAGGTACGTACCGCCAGTGCTGATTTCGTGTTCTTCGCGCGACACATGAGCGACTTGGCGGAGCGGAAGCGTCGCATTGCCTTGAACGCCAAGGACTTCGCGCTGCTCAACCCGAACACGCGGACGTGCCCGATCTTCCGGACAAGGCGGGACGCGGAGCTGACGAAGGCAATCTACCGGCGCGTGCCGATTCTGGTGGACGAGTCTCGCGGGGAGGCCGGCAATCCGTGGGGCATTCGTTTTCTCAGAATGTTCGATCAGACGAACGACGCGGAGTTGTTCCACACAGCCGAGCAACTGGAGAAGAAGGGGCTGAAGCTACACGGAAATCGGTGGACGCGGGGGAAGCAGGTCTATCTGCCGCTGTACGAGGCGAAAATGGTCCAGGCCTACGACCACCGTGCGGCCAGTGTCGTGATAGAGAAGGAGAACTGGTTTCGACAGGGCCAGACGGAGAAGACATCGCTCGTGGCACACCAGAAGCCAGAGTTCGTCGCCCAGCCTCGGTGGTGGGCGGAACAGAGTGCGATCAACGCCGCTCTTGGTGATACAACGACATCGGCGCTTATTGCATTCAAGAACGTTACTAGTCCGACCAACGAACGAACGATGATAGCAGCCTTCGTACCAGCAGTTGGAGTCATCAACTCCGCCCCGCTGGTACGATTCCCCGCCGCTGTTGGTCCACGGCTCCAATGTTGCCTGTTGGCCAATCTGAACACGTTTGTGCTTGACTATGTCGCTCGTCAGAAGATCGGCAACGTCAATCTCAACTACTTCTTGGTTCAGCAGTTCGCGATGTTGCCTCCGGACGACTATGAACAGAAGTGCCCGTGGCAGGGGCGGCAGCGGCTCGAGCGGGGGGTTTTCGATCGTGTTCTGAAACTGACCCGCACGGCCGAAGACATGCGGCCGTTGGCGGAGGCGTGCGCGCTCGAGGCCGGCGGGCACACATAGTTTCGCC
>CAYYPB010000011.1:0-15266 GCA_964473405.1 uncultured Planctomycetaceae bacterium | reverse complement strand
CCGTGCGGTCCCGCTGTTCCGGTCGATTCAACATCATGCGTGCCCTCCGTTCGGGGTGTCGGGTTGCCAGATCGCGCTTTTCGTGTGGGTCGTTGTTCTGTGCGTCGTCGTGGGGCGTTGGTTCAGCTCTGGAGAGACGCCGGCGCCCGCCGCGGCGGACGATGTCCTGGTCGTCTCGACGCCCGCCCAAGCGACACCTCGCCCGACCTTGATGCGTCCCGTTCCCGAAGTATCCGTCGCCGCCAATCCGCGGAGACGCGCCGGTGATCTGCCTCGTCCATCGGGGGCTCAGTTCGCTTCGTTGCCGGGGGCGACGCCTGTCTCGGTGGAGGGGATGCCGCGCGCGGCGACCCGCGACCTGTTCAGCACCTCGGCGTGGGACCAGTTCCCCCCGGAGGCGGCTGAAGAGGAACCACAGGTGGATGAAGGGCCGTCCGTCGAGGCCCAGTTGGGCATGTTGCGGGCGGAGCGGAGGGCGGCCCGCGAGAAGGCGATGGAGGCCATCCGCGCCGAGGCTCAGTCGCTCGAACTTCAATCCACGTTGACCGGGCTGGTCCGCTCGGCCTACATTTCCGGACGCTTGGTACACGAGGGGGATACGATCTCAGGATTCTCGGTCGTTCGAATCGAGGACCGGCAGGTGATCCTGAGCAAATCCGGCGTCCGCCAGACCCTGGCCATGCACTGACGCCTTCAACAAACGGGTGCGATAACCGCGCAGCCCCGTGCCGACGAGCGGTCCCCATCGGATCGCGGCCCATCGAGCGGTTTCGCTCTTAGAACACAACTCGGACCGTCCGACAACCGATTGAACACTCTGGCACAACGGAGTGTGTATGAACGGTCTGAAGGACAAGACAATCGCAGACGGAGCGTCCGCGCGGTGGGGCACGGCCCGACGCGGACGCCTGTGGCTGATTCTGGCATGCGCGTCATCGGTGGCGATGTGGACGCCCGGGGGTCTCGAACGAAGTTCGGCTCTCGCCCAGGTATCGGGTGACGATCTCGTCAATGCGTTGCGCGCGGTGCTGGACGGAAAGGCGACGCCTCCCTCGAAAGACGAGAAGGACGACACCGACCGAAAGGCCCCGGAGACGACGACGCCGCTGACGGTGAGCGAGTCCGGCGAAGAGGCTGCGGAGGAATCCGACGGCGGTCCCAAGGGCGACCGGTATATTCGCGTGGGCGTCGACGAGCGGATCACGATGCACGTCTCCGGTCTGCCGTTGGCCGAGGCGCTGCGCATTCTCTCTGAGCCGACGCGTCGGAACATCATCCTGGCCGAAGGGCTGACGGGGACGGTGAGCGCGACGTTCTACGACGCCACGTTCGACGCGGCATTGCAGGCGATGCTCGTGTCGAACGGCCTGGGCTATCGCGTCGAAGGCGACTTCGTCTTCGTTCACACGTTGGAAGAACTCGCCGAGATGGAGTTGTCCGCTCGCGAGGTGGGCACGCGGGTATTCCGGCTTTCGTACATCAACGCGGCGGCGGTCAAGGACCTGATCGAGCCGCTCGTAAGCGAGATCGGCAAGATTACCGTCACGCTCCCCGCATTGACCGGTCTAGGCGGCGAGACGGGCATCGAGGACACCGAGGGCGACAATCTGACGGCGCACGATACGGTCATCGTGACGGACTATGTGTCGCGGCTGGATGCCATCGAAGAGGTCATCCGGGAGTTGGACGTCCGTCCTCAGCAGGTGTTGATCGAGGCCACGATTCTCCGAGCGACACTGAACGAAGACAACGCCCTGGGCATCGACTTCACAACGGTCGGCGGGATCGACTTCACCACCCTCAACAGCACGAGCCCCGGCGCCCAGAGCATCGCGACGGGCAACGTTCCGGCGAACCTGCTCGGCGACACGACGATGACGGCCCGCACCGAGTTCAGTGCCGGCTTCCCCGGCGGCGGGTTCACGTTCGGCGTCATCAAGGATCAGATCGGCATGTTCATCCGGGCCTTGGAACAGGTGACGGACACGGACATCCTGGCCAATCCGAAGGTGCTGGCGCTCAACAAGCAGTACGGTCAAGTGATCGTGGGCCGTCGCGACGGCTACATCACGACGACCATCACGGAGACGACCGCCGTTCAGACCGTCGAGTTTCTCGAGACGGGGACGATTCTGACGTTTCGCCCGTTCATTGGAAACGATGGATACGTTCGGATGGAGATCCACCCGAAGGATTCCACCGGTGGTTTGACGCAGGCGAACCTTCCGTTTGAACAGACGACCGAGGTAACGACGAACGTCCTTGTCAAAGACGGGCACACGATTCTCATCGGCGGCTTGTTTCGCGAGGTCAGTACGGCCACACGCGGGCAAGTACCGGGGCTTGGCAACATCCCGATCGCCGGCGCGTTGTTTCGGTCGACGTCCGATGTGACGACGCGCGAGGAAGTCATCGTCTTGCTGACGGTTCGTGTGATCAAAGGCGTCGAGGACACGGCAGCCAGTCGCGAACTCCGAGAAGACGTGGAGCGATTTCGTGTGGGAATGCGGCGCGGCATGCAGTGGATCGGGCGCGAGCGGTTGGCGCAGTCCCACTACGGCTGGGCGCTGGAGCACATGGCTGCCGGGGACATCGACAGGGCTCTGTGGGACGTTCGAATCGCGCTGGCCAACTACCCACGGCACGTCCATGCGGCCAAGTTGCTGGAGACACTCAGCGGTCGGCGAGACTGGGAGTCCGATGCGTCGAGCATCCGTTCCTATGTCCGGGACCTCATCATGAAGGACGCGGGCATAGAGGCGCCTGACTTCGATCGTCCCGCCGCGCCGCCGTTCGTCTTGCCCGAGCTTCTCGAAGGGCCCGCCGGGTTCGAGGAGGCCGATGGCGATTCGATGCACCGAAGTTCGGGGGAGGAATCGCGATGAGCATGGACACGGTTCGGTCCAAGGCCGCGTTCGGGGTGGCCACCTCTGCCCTCATCGTCTTGGCGACGGGCTGCGGCCTTGAAGGTCAGAGCGATCTGTTGAAGGCACACATGGCGGACGATCGGAACACGGCCTCTAAGCAGCAATGGGACACCGTTCGAGGCGGCGTGCAGTTGCAGCTCGCCAGGCAGCACTACGACGCCGGTCGGCTGAAAGATGCGGAGACGGTCCTTCGGCAGGTGCTGCTCTTGGCGCCTGGGGACATCAACGCCTACGACCTCGCTGTTCGCGTGTATCTCGAAATGGGCGAGTTGGCCAAGGCGCGGGATGTGTCCTCATCGGCCTGCGAATTGGTCGGTCGTGGCGAGGAGACTTTCTATCTCGCGGGCATCGTGGCGCAGCGCTACGGGGAGAAGGAAGAGGCGCTCGCACACTACCTCGAGGCCCAATCGATCTCGCCGAATACGGCCGAGTACGTCATGGCCGCGGCGGAGTCGTGGGTGGCCTTGGGCGAGCTAGGCGAAGCGCTGACGCTCGTCGAATCACGAATCAGAGACTTCGACGGCTCGGCGGCGATGCGCATGTTGGCCGCTCGCGTGTGTCGCATGTCGGGCTTGCGAGAGGCAGCGATCGAACATTGCCGCGAGGCGAGACGCCTGGGCGGTGACGACACGAGGTTGGATATCGAGGCGGCGTTGATTCTCGCTTGGGCGGGGTCCAACGCCGAGGCGATCGGCCCACTGCGAACACATGTCGATGCGGCGCTGGCCGACGGTTGGCCGGAGAACAAGAAAGGCGGACGCACCGCCGGAGAGACATCCGCTCCGCTGGTGACACCGCGCGTTGTTCATGCCCTGGCCCGAGCCTACATCGCCGAGGGGCAATGGGACGAGGCGCGGACTGTGGTCAAACCATTGATGTCAGCCGATCGGGCCGATGTCGTGGCATGGTGCTTGTTCGCCAGGGCGGCCATGTCGGCGGGTGACTTGGCGGCCGCGCAGGAGGCGATCTCGACGTTTCATTCTCGCGGCGAGCCGACCTGCGAGACTTGGCTGCTCCAGGCGCTGGTCCTGCATCTGCAAGGGGACTCGCGGGGGGCCGGTGCCGCGGCGGCCCGCGCTCTGGAACTCGATGCGCGGAACGAATCCGCATTGTGGATCGCCGGCCAGGCAGCTCAGGCGATGGGCGAGACGGAATTGGCCCGTCGTGCTTATGTCAGGGCGCTATCCGATGGAACGCACCGCCATGTGACGCGGCACTTGCTGGCGAAACTAGAAGACGTGCCCACGGCCCGTTCGATGCTGGATGCGCTGGCGGCCGAATCTGCGTTCGATGCGGTTCGACCGAACGAGGATGTTCGGTTGGTCGGGAGCGAGATGGACGAAGCGCCCGCGGCTTTGGCCGAGGGGATTCGAAGTGAGTGAACAGAGTCTCAAACCCTGGTCTGAGGTTGACGAGGAGGCCGAGATCGCCGTCGTCGATGAGGGCTCGCCGGAGGTCGATGTGCCGCCGTCGCTTGCCGACGAGGAGGCGCATGCTTCAGGGGCGACGGCGCATCGCGCCAAGCTGGAGAAGCGACTGAGCGGTCTGAGGGTCGGCCCGTCGTGCGCGTTGGCTCCAATGGCATTGGCGGTTGGGTGGCTCGTCTATGCCGCAGCCGCGTCATCGTCATCAAGTACAGGGCTGCCCGTCGCGCACGCTTTGGGGATAGGCTCCCTGATCTTGGTGGCCGGGGCGGTGATTGTCTTGTCTCGTTTCGCCCGACGGGGCGAGATTGCGAGGATGATATCCTCTCTCGGTTCGGGGGCGGCGGACGCATCGGGCCCGCTGGCCATCGCACCGCGCGATCTAGAACTCCAATCGATCTGGCAGATGATCGATTCGCACACGGCGAACGTCCAACGGCACCTGGCTGAGTTGCTCGAGTCGCATCGGCAGGTCTCCTTGGAACTGACGCTCGCGGACACGCAGAAGAGACAGTGGGCCTGCATCATCGACGTGTTGCCGGAGCCGGTACTGGCGACGGACATGCACGGTCAACTGATCCAGGCGAACTCGGCTGCCGGGACGCTGTTCGGCTTCTCCTTGGACGAGGCGCTGCGCAAGCCGTTGGAGGAGGCGATCTCTGACGAGCGGCTCTGCCGGTTGGTGAAGCAGTCTCGCGAGGCGGGCCATCGTGCGGCGGAGCGCAGGTCGGAAGTCGAGATCAACGGCCAGGTTTTTGCCGCGATGATCGTCCCGTTGGACGGCGGGCAATCGCCTGCGGATGGGGCGCAAGTGCCCCACGGGATCGTCGTGATGCTACGCGACATCACACGCGAGCGTGAGGTTTCGAAGAAGAAGAGCGAGTTCGTCGCGAGTGCCGCCCACGAGCTGCGCACGCCCTTGGCGTCGATCCGGGCGTATGTGGAGATGCTGGTCGACGGCGAGGCCGCGGACGAGGACACGCAACGTGAGTACTACAACATCATCGACGTCTCCGCCGAGCGGCTGGGCCGGATGATCGACAACATGCTGAACATCAGCCGCATCGAAGCCGGCACGGTCCGGATCAGCAAGGAGCCGATCCCGATTTCGATGATCGTCAAGGAGGCCGTCGATGTGATCCGGCCTCAGGCCACAGAGAAGGACATTACGCTGATAGCGCACCTGACGCCCGTTGTCAATCGGGTGATGGCCGATCGCGACTTGATCTACCAAGCCGTACTGAATCTTGCCAGCAATGCCGTCAAGTACACGCCAGCCGGCGGGATGGTGACGGTTCGGATGACGCCGAATGAACAAGACAAGAAGATGCTGATCGAGGTCGTCGATACGGGCGTCGGGATCCCCAAGGCGGACCTTCCCAAGATGTTCACGAAGTTCTTCAGGGTCGAGGCCAACAAGAAACTCGCCAAAGGCACGGGCCTGGGGCTCAACCTGGTGAAGAAGATCGTGGAGCAGGTTCACGAGGGCGCGATGACGCTCGATAGCGAAGAAGGCAAGGGCAGCACGTTCGGCATGATCCTGCCCATGGTGGATTGAACGAAGCCACCGGTCGTTCGGCGGCTTCGAGGTTGGCAAGGCGAAGATGGGGGTGCATACAACCATGGCCGAATTCAAGATTCTCGTTTGCGACGATGAACCGCATATCGTCCACGTCGTTTCGGCAAAGCTGCGCAACAACGGTTTCGAGGTGATCTCGGCGGCTGATGGCGAGGAGGGCTTTGAGGCCGCGAAGCAGCATGCGCCCGATCTCGTGATTACGGACTACCAGATGCCGTTTCTCAGCGGACTGGAACTTTGCGCCAAAATGCGGGCCGATCCCAAAACGGCGGGGATCGATGTCATCATGCTGACGGCCCGGGGCTTTTCGCTTGGTGACGATGATCTGAAGGACACCAATATCCGCAAGGTGTTGCCCAAGCCGTTCAGCCCGCGAGAGGTTCTCAAGAGTGTTACCGAGGTCTTGGAAGCACGGCTCTCCGGGGCCCATGCGGGCGGCTAGTATGACATCGCTGGATTCCACGGCGATCAAGCGAGCCGCGGGCTTCAGCCCGCGCGGACGTCCGCGCAAACTGAAGTTTGCGGCTCGCGAGGGACATTCTAGCGCTGTCGTACTAGGCTTCTTTGTGAGTGCATGTGGCAGGATGGATGAGTGAACAGTGATTCAAAAACTACCGCCGTCGATCCAAGTGTCGGTCGGCTTCCCCCGCCGGTCATCGCATGGCCGCTTTCGCGGGACCGTTTCGATCTTCTGCGGGAGCGATGGTGTCGGCTCGGCGTCTGGCTGACGCTGTGGAATCGCGATGGCGGGATGATTGCGCACGATTCGGACGCCGGCCGGTTTTGGGGCGCGTTGCGAAACGCGGGGGATCGTTTCGAAGGGTTGCTCGCCTCGGCGGTGAAAGCTGCGTTGGACACGGTCGCCGACCGCCGCGCCGCGGATGAAGCGGACGCGATCAATCTGGGGCCTTGGCAGCCGGATATCGCACTCACCGTCGTGCCGATTCGAGCGGGACGCCGTTGCATTGGCGCCGTGGCCGGCATGTTCCTGACGACGCACGAGACGGGCGATGCATTGATGAAGCTGTGCGGGCAATGTGGCTTGGACCCCAAGGCCATGGCTCGGTTTGCCGACTCGTCGAATCATGTCTTGCAGGGAGACCCGACTGCTCTGGCGGGCCTTCTGTCCCTGAGCGTCGAGCAGGCTCGCGACATCGAAATCGGGATCGGGGAAGTATCCGTACTCACGGACAATCTAGAGACGACCTACGAAGAGCTGCACCTGATCTACGAAATCAGCTCTCAGATGGGAATTCCCCAAGAGCCCACCAAGATGCTGGACGCAGTCGGGGCCGAACTGCTGGGTGTTACGCGAGCAGCGGGGCTCGCGTTTGTCTTGTCGCAGCAAGAGGGCGATCCGACTATCGGCGACGAATCCGGGACGGGTGAAGGCAGTCGACTGGAAAGCCGCATCTCGCAGGTGGGCGATGCCGCTCCGAGTCTGAGCGACATCCAACGCTTGACGGACTGCCTGAGCGACGAGCTCGACACCGATGTCGGGCACCTCCTGTTGAACGGCGCGGCGTCGCACCCGTCATTGGCATGGGCGGGCGATTGGCTGAACCACTTGGCCGTGCTGCCTCTGGTCTCCGACGGGTACGCGCTGGGCGTCGCGTATGCCATCAACTGCAAAGATTCGGGCGATTTCACGTCCGTGGACGTGCAGCTTCTCAAGGCGGTGGCTGATCGCATTTCCGCGGCGCTTCAGAACCAGCATCTCTACGACGACTTGACGGACCTCTTGTTGGGGCTGATGCATGCGTTGGTCAGCAGTGTGGACGCGAAGGATCCCTACACGTTCGGTCACTCCGAGCGTGTGGCGTTCTTCAGTCGCTCGTTGGCGCGGGCCGTGGCCATGCCCGATGTCGAAAGCGAACGCGTTTATCTCTCGGGGCTCCTGCACGACCTCGGCAAGATCGGCATTCCCGACGCGATTCTCTGCAAACCGGGGCGACTGACGAAGGAAGAGTTCGACACATTGAAAAAGCACCCGGAGATCGGCGAGCGGATCTTGTCGCGTGTGCGGCAGATTCGGGATCTGCTGCCCGGTGTGCTGTCTCACCACGAGAGGATGGACGGACGCGGGTATCCACACCGCCTGGTCAGTCGTGAGATTCCGATTCTCGGTCGCATCATCTGTCTCGCGGATTCGTTCGATGCGATGACGACGAACCGGACCTATCGCTCGGCGCTGTCCGTGTCGGCAGGCATCGCTGAGATTCGCCGATGTTCGGGATCGCAGTTTGATCCGGTGTTGGCGGAGGCCTTCGTAGGGCTGGACCTACATGCGTTGTTTGAAGAAGCACACGGCAAGTCGGGCGGCGATCCGAGCATCGGACGCATCGGTGCGCTCTGCTCGATGATCGGCAGCTATCGTTCGTCGCGAATCGGCGCGCGTCCAGGGCGTTCGGATTAGCGTTCGCCTTCCGCGGACGAGTGTCTCGACAGGCACGTCCATTGGCGACAAACGTCCGGCACGGGGTGGTCGAGACGATGGGCACAAACAGGACGTTATGGGTACGACGCTGACCAAATATGACGACGTGACGGTCCTGACGGTCAAGGACGACCTGGCCGGTGAGGCGGTCGCCAGCTTCCAGGAAGTCGTGGCTCGATGCCGGAGTGAGCAGCTCAACCAACTCGTGATCGACTGCGCTGCGATCGGCGCGCTGGACAGCGCGGGCCTCGAGTCGTTGGCAGACCTTCAGGATCAGTGCGAAGAGGACTTCGGGAGCGTCAAGCTGTGCGAACTCGATGAGACGTTGAACAAGATCCTCGATATCACGCGATTGGCTCGCCGGTTCGAGGTGTTCGAGGATCTGGACTCGGCGGTCAAGAGCTTCGCGTAACCGGCGCGAGGCCGGCCTCAAGGAAACACGGACGCATGGGTGCGGCAACGACCACAGTTACGCGCAAGCAAGTCGGGCAGATTCTGCTCGCCAGCGGCCTGATCACGCAAGATCAGATCGACGCGGCGATCACCGAGCAGGCGTCCAGGCCCGAGCGCCAACTGCTGGGCGAGATTCTCGTCGAGTTGGGCATGGTCACCGAAGACGAGGTACTCGAGGCCCTGGCCGAGGCGTACGAAGTGCCCTATGCGCGACTGACTCCCCGCATGGCCGATGTCAAGATCGTCGATTTGGTTCCGAAGGAGTATCTGGAGAAGCACTCGGTCTTGCCGCTGTTCAAGGTTCGCAACAACCTGACCGTGGCACTCAGCGAACCATCCAACGTTTTCCTGATCGAAGAGATCGCCCGAATGACAGCTTCCACGGTGCAGGTGGTCGTGGCATCGACGTCGGATATCCAGGCGATCCTCGGGCAGTACATCAACGCGGCCAACGTCTTTGTCATTGACGACATCATGGAGGACATGTCGGCCGATACCTTCGAGTTGATCGAGTCGAAGGTCGACGACATCACGAACCTCGAGGGGATGGCCGGCGACTCCCCGGTTATCAAACTGGTGAATTACTTGATCTTCACCGCCGTCCGCGAGGGGGCCAGCGATATCCACGTCGAACCCGACGAGAGCAAGCTGCGCATTCGGTATCGCGTGGACGGCGTGTTGTACGAGAAGCCAGAACCGCCGGCGAAGATGATGGCACCGATCGTCTCTCGCATCAAGATCATGTCGGGTCTCGACATCGCCGAGCGCAGGCTGCCGCAGGACGGCGGCATTCACGTCATGATGGAGGGCAGGCCGATCGACCTTCGGGTCTCGACACTGCCCAACAGCTACGGCGAGAAGGTCGTCATTCGGATCATCGATAACACGCAGGCCTTGAGCAGTTTGGAAACCTTGGGGTTCTCCATCGACATGCTCAAGCAGCTTCGCCGGCAATTGGCGCGCCCGCACGGCCTAATCCTGGTCACGGGCCCAACGGGCAGCGGCAAGAGCACGACGTTGTACGCGGCATTGAGCGAGATCAACTCGCCCGAGCGAAACGTCTGCACGGTCGAAGACCCGATCGAATACAACCTCGCCAGCGTCAATCAGTTTCAGGTTCACGAGAAGATCGGACTGGGTTTCGGTACGGTCCTTCGCGCGCTGCTGCGGCAGGACCCGGATGTGATCATGGTGGGCGAAATCCGCGATGACGATACGGCAAGAACGGCCGTGCAGGCGGCCCTGACGGGGCACATGGTACTCTCGACCTTGCACACGAACGACGCGGTGTCGGCGGTGACGCGGTTGAACAATATCGGCGTCGAGCATTTCCTCGTGAGCGCGTCGCTGGATGCCGTGCTCGCTCAGCGACTCGTTCGCAAGATCTGTGCGCAATGCAAGATGGAATATGAGCCGACGCCGAACGTCAAACACGCCATGGCCAAGGCCGGACATGAGATCGAGACGCTCTCTCGCGGCGAAGGCTGCACCAAGTGTCACGGGTCTGGCTATTCGGGGCGCATCGGAGTCTATGAACTGTTCGTTCCGGACGACGCGGTTCGGCAGGCGATCTCGGATTTGGCGACGTTGCAGGACTTGCGCGCCTTGGCCAAGGAATCCAACATGACCCATCTGATGGCCGATGGACTGGAGAAGGTCAAGTTCGGGCTTACCACGGTGGAGGAAGTGTTCCGTGTCTGCACCACTTGATCAGATGACGACGGGATCCGCGGTGAACCCCGATTCGGCGATCGCGCCCGTCGCCGTCACCGGCCTGGCACTACTCAACGAGCTGCTGAGTGAGACGCAGGATCGCGGCGGGAGCGACTTGCTGTTGATTGCCGACACGCCGCCGACGGTGCTTTGCGACGGGCAGTGGATCGCACTTCATCAGACGCCCATGACAGCACAGGGCATCGCTGCTTGCCTCGATCCGGTGATGACCAAGGATCAGCGAGACCGACTGCGACTCAAACGCGATCTCGACCTGGGCTTTTCCGCCCCCGCCAAGGGGCGATTCCGCGTCAACATCCACTATCAGCGCGGTTCCATCGCGGCGGCGTTTCGGGCGATTCCCGAAGATGTGCCACCGTTCGAGACGCTGGGGTTACCGGCGAGCGTTCTCGATATCGCCGACATGCCTGCCGGGATCGTCCTCGTGACCGGCGGCAC
The DNA here is from genome assembly GCA_964473405.1 of uncultured Planctomycetaceae bacterium. Taxonomy (GTDB): domain Bacteria; phylum Planctomycetota; class Phycisphaerae; order UBA1845; family UTPLA1; genus CAYYPB01. The sequence continues at coordinate 4,274 of CAYYPB010000011.1, read as the reverse complement.
GGGCCAGGGCAAGAGTACGACCCTCGCGGCTGTTGTGAACCACATGAACCAAACGCGGGCCAGACACATCATCACCATCGAGGATCCGATCGAGTTCGGATTCAAGCAGGGCACCTGTCTGATCGAGCAGCGCCAGATCGGTGACGATTCGCCGTCTTTTACCTCGGCCCTGAGGCATGTGCTTCGGCAGCGGCCCGACGTGATCTTGATCGGCGAGATGCGAGATATCGAGACGATGTCCGCCGCCTTGACCGCGGCTGAGACGGGGCACCTGGTTCTCGCGACGCTGCATACGGCCAGCGCGTCGCAGACCCTGGCTCGTGTGATCGACGCCTTTCCAGCGACGCAGCAGTCGCAGGTGCGGACGCAGTTGTCCGCTTCGATCCGGGCGATCATCTGCCAGACACTCGTGACCGATCAACTCAACGGCGGGCTCGTTCCGGCGACCGAGTTGTTGTTCGCCACCCATGCGATTCGCCGGGCGATTCGAGACAACGAGGCGCACCTGATTCACTCGATGATCGAGACGGGCCGCCGTCGTGGGATGCACACCTTGGAGCAGTCGTTGCAGGCGCTCGTGCGGGCCGGTCGCGTTTCGGCCGACGAGGCCGTGGCCGCATCGGTCGATCCGGTGCGCATGCGGAAGATGTTGGGCGGCAACGGTCGCGGCACGGAGTCGGAGTTGCCCGACCCGGTCGGGACGGGCGACGGGGGAGTGTAGTGGTTCAGAGAGTACGCGGCGTAGGGGGTACGGATCGTGGCAGTATTCAGCTATGTGGCTAGAGATGTGTCCGGGGCCATCGTTCGCGGCGATGTGACTGCGCTCGATCGCGGTGAGGCTGCGCGAACGCTTCGCGGCGAGGGCAAGTTCGTCGTCAGCGTTCAGGACAAGGGCACTGCAGCCGCGGCAAAGGGCAAGGCGACCGGCAAGAAGCCCGGGCTTCTCGTCGGCGACAAGTTCAAGGCCGACGACGTGATCTACTTTACGACGCAGTTGGCCGTTATGGTCGATACGGGCGTCTCGCTGACCGAAGCCCTAGAGGCATGTGTTCACAGTGGCAACTCACCGCGGTTTGCCAAGGCCCTGGACGATGTTATCGAGCAGGTGCGAGCGGGCAAGGAGTTCTCGGCGGCACTGATGGAACACGCGACGGTCTTCCCCGTTCTTTACGTCAGCCTGATCAAAGCGTCCGAGGCGTCGGGTCAGTTGGCACCGATTCTCGAGCGCCTGGCGGAACACATGGTGACGTCGCGCGACACGGTGAAGAAAATCAAGGGCGCGATCACGTATCCGATCGTCATGATGGTGCTGGCCATCGGCGTGACGATCTTCCTGCTGTCGTTCGTCTTGCCCAAATTCGCGGAGATATATGCCGGTCGCGAGAAGAGTCTGCCTGTCTTGACGCAGATGCTGCTCAACTTCGGCGATGTCGCGGCCGCCTACGGCCTCTACATAGTGGGAGGACTCCTGGCCGCCGGCGTTGGAACATTCTTCTACACCCGAACGCCGGGAGGCAGGCTCAAGGCCGAGCGGCTCAAGCTTGGCCTGCCGCTGATCGGCTCCCTGTACCACAAGAGCTACCTCGCGCGCAGCCTGCGCACGCTCGGAACGATGCTGCAATCCGGCGTCTCGATGCTCGACGGCGTGCAGTTGACGCGAAGTGTTTGCGGAAGCATCGTCTACGAACAGCTATGGGACAAGGTCTCGCAGCGCGTCGAGGGGGGGCAGCAAATCTCCGAGTCGCTCGCAGATCACAAGCAGGTGCCCAAGTCGGTTCTCAAGATGCTCGGTGCCGGGGAACGCAGCGGCCAGTTGGGCTCTGTCATGGAACGCGTCGCCGGCTTCTGTGAAAGCGAGCTGAACATCGCGATCAAGACCCTCACGTCGCTGATCGAGCCGGCCATCGTCATGTTTCTGGGCGTCGTCGTCGGCGGGCTCGTCCTGGCGATGCTGTTGCCGATCTTCTCGCTGTCCAAGACGCTCTGATCGCGGAGGCCGCGAGTCGCAAGGCTACGGCTACGGCTACGGCTACGGCGCCGGGGCCAAGCGTCCAAGCCAGGTCGTCATCCGCGACCGTAGACGTCCCCATCGGCTTGCCGTTTGGCGCATCGACGATTCACGCTACTCCGGCGCGACGCCCAACGCATCAGGCAGCGTCAAGACGAATGCCTTGATTTCGTCGCGAACGCGCCGGTAGCAGTCCAGTGCCTCCTCATCTGATCGTGCGTCCCGTGCCAGGGCAGGCGGATCATCGAACCCGACGTGCATACGCCGCGCGTCGCCGCTGAAAGTGGGGCAGTGAGCATCGGCATGGCCGCAAACAGTGATGACCCAATCGAAATCTCGCGATTCCAGTTGATCGACGGACTTGGATGCTTGCAGGGAAATGTCGACGCCGGCCTCGGCCATGACCGCCACGGCGTGGGCGTTGAGTCCATGCGCCACGAGCCCGGCAGAGTGCGGTTCGATCACGTCGCCGCGCAGGGCCCGCGTCCAGCCCTCGGCCATTTGGCTTCGGCAGGCGTTGCCCGTGCAGAGGAACAGTAGTTTCAGACGTTCGGGCATGGTGTGCCTCGGGGCCGCATGGCGGTCCACGCGAATCGCCAAACGGCAAGCCGGTTTCCAGCGTTGATGCTGTTGAGGCTTCGGATCAATTACGCGCTGGCCAGTTCCGCCAGCACCGCGATGAGATACTTGTACGACTTTGCCACCGATTCGATGAACACGCGCTCCTCCGGACTGTGAGCGCCGCGGATCGTCGGGCCGATGGAGATCATGTCCATCTTGCCGACGCGCTGGCCGATGATGCCACATTCGAGGCCGGCGTGGATCGCCGCGACTTCTGCATCGGCGTCGAACATCTCCTTGTAGAGGCGCTGGCAAGTCGCCAGCAACTGCGAGTCCACGTCGGGCTCCCAGCCGGGGTACTCGTTGCCTTGCGTGATCGCGGCGTCGGACATCTTCGCCACGGCGACGATGTGATCCTTGACGGTTTGCATCCGCGAGCTGGAGGACCCGCGCGAAAGCAACGCGAGGCCGACATCGAGCTTGCCCGATGATGCCGCCGAATCGATGATCGAGACGTTGTTGGATGTTTCTACGAGCGTAGGAATCTTCGGGTGCATCCCCTGGACGCCGCAGGGCATCGCGATCAGGGCGTCGAGGAGCCGTGCCGTGTCCTCGGCCGTCGCGACCTGGCTCGCGGTGGTCTTCTCGACGGTGATCTCGAGTTTGGGCTCGAACGACTCGGCGATGCCGTTGGTCTGCGCGGTTGTGGCCGCTTCGACCAGCGCGCCCAGCGTGCCGGCCGGGCCTGACACGACGACATGGCCCTCGCGCGGGATGGCGTTGCGCTTGCTGCCGCCGACGATCTCCGCCAGCCGGAGCCCGTCGACGTTCGCCAGGAGCAAGGTGCGGACGAGCAGGCGAATGGCGTTACCGCGGCCCTCGTGAATGTCGCAGCCCGAGTGCCCGCCGCGCAGGCCCGTAACGGTGATCTTGCAGACCTCGTGCGCCGCGTCCGTCGGCGTGGTATCGAACTGCCAACTCACGTTGGAGTCGCATCCGCCGGCGCAGCCGATGCAAATGGCGTAGTCTTCCTCCGAGTCGAGGTTGAGCATGCGACGGCCCTTGAAGGACTCGGGCGTCAACTCCTTGGCACCCGTCATGCCCGCCTCTTCGTCGGTGGTGAAGAGCAGTTCCAAGGGGCCATGCACGATCTCGGGCGTGGTGGCCACGGCGAAGGACATCGCCACGCCCATGCCGTTGTCGGCCCCGAGCGTGGTGCCGTTGGCGCGGACGATGTCCAGGTCGGTCTCGGCGTCTTTGTCTATCACGAGCGTGATGGGGTCGTTGTCCCAGTCGTGCGGCGTGTCGCGGTTGTTCTCCGGCACCATGTCGAGATGGCCTTGCAGCACGGTGATCGGCGCGGCCTCATGGCCCGGCGTGGCCGGGACGTCGACGACGATGGTTGCGATGGCGTGCTGGCGGCGTGTCACACAGAAAGCTCGGGTCTAGAGTATGCGTGCGGTGCATGCGTGGCATGGGCCTGCTCGACATCAGAGGCGATTTGCGCCGCGAGCTGGTCTACGGAGGCGAATTTTCGTTCCTCCCGGATGCGTCCGACGAAGGCCACCTCGAGCCTCGTGCCATACAGATCGGCGGCAAAATCGAACAGATGGACTTCGACACTCAGGTTGCGATTGTCGAAGGTCGGATTGTACCCGATGTTGCCCACGCCGAGATAGGTCTGGTCTGCGACGCTGGCACGCAC
>CAYYPB010000010.1:0-15402 GCA_964473405.1 uncultured Planctomycetaceae bacterium | reverse complement strand
GTCCTGCGAGTAGAACGAATGGAGCGCTCTCGCCTCGATCGGCGCCTTCACTTTTTCGTAGACCCTCACGGCCTTGGAGTGAAGATCCCGCCGGACGCCTGCAGGGATCGCGGCGAGCGAGCTCTCGCGGAGGGGCCGGTGAGACAGACGGACGCGTCTCGCGAGCCCATGCGGCCGTTGAAGTTGCGATTGGTCGCCGAGATGCCGACTTCGCCGGCTTCGAGCAGCCCGTCGCCCAGGCCGATGCATGCGCCGCAGCCCGGGGCAAAAGCGATCGCACCGGCATCGAGAAGCGTCTGCCAGTGGCCCAGATCCTTGGCCTGTCGTTCGATCTCGTCGGAGGCGGCGGCGATGTACAGCTTGACGCCATCGGCGACATACTTGCCGCGAATGGCCTCGGCCGCTTCAGCGAAGTCCCGCAAGCGGCCGTTGACGCAACTCATCAGGTAGGCCTTGTCGATCTTGACGCCGCGCTCTTGCATCTCGGCCACCGAGGTCATGGTCTTGACGCTATTGGGCCCCGAGACGTGCGGCGTGACGGCGGCGAGATCGAGCGTCAGATGCTTGGCGTAGAACGCGTCGGCATCGGCATGCGGTGTGTCGGCGTCGATGGCATCGATCATGTCGAGGGTCAAACGAGGTTTCACATCACCACGACTCGCCAGAGCCTTGGCGCGGCTGACGAGGTATTCCTTCGTCACGGCGTCATAGGGGAACAGGCCCGCCAATGCGCCCCATTCGGTCGTCATGTTGCTGATGGTCAGGCGTTGCTCCATGCTGAGCGCGGCCGCGCCCGGCCCGACGAACTCGATGCAGCAGTTGAGCACTTCGTCCTGGTTGAACACGCCGCAAAGGGCGATGATCACGTCCTTGCCCGTCGCGCCAGGTTGAAGCTGGCCATCGATCGTCACGCGAACGACGTCCGGCACCTGCCACCACGTTCGGCCCGTCGCCCAGATCGCGGCGGCATCGGTGCGGACGACCGGCGTGCCGAGCGCACCCATCGCCCCGTAGATGTTCGAGTGCGAATCCGAGGCGACGACGAAGCTGCCGGGCCGAACGAAGCCTTCCTCGAACATGATTTGGTGGCCGATGCCGCGGCCGGCGGGATGAAAGGCGACGCCGTGGGTCTTGGCGAAGGCCTCGATCTTGGCATACTTGGCGAGGTTCTCGGCGTTCGTGTTCTGGATGTCATGGTCGATCGCAAAGACCGGCTGGCCGGGGTCGGCGACCTTGACGGCGCCCATGCTCGCGAACTTGGGCATGACGGCCGCGGTGTTGTCGTGCGTCATGACATGAGCAGGCCGGATCGACAGGAAGTCACCGGCGTGGACTTCGCTACCGTCGGGCAAGTCGACGGCGAAGCGTTGGGCGATCTTCTCTACGAGCGATTGGGGCATCTATTCACCTCGGGTGCATCCGCCGTCCTTGGCGGGTCGCCCATCCCCTCTGGGGGTGGGGGACTGACTGACGATCCGATCGCGCTCGACTAGGCCAAATCCGTCCCCCACCCCTGGAAGGGGCGGGGCACCGAGCCTCCGGCACGGAGGGCGGACGCTACAACTTCGCTATGATCGCATCCGTCATTTGCGTCGTACTGGCGGCACCGTTGTCGAGGACGTCCTGCCGACCGGTCATGCGCATCATGTCGTAGCATCGCACCTTGCCCTCGGCGACGACATCGCCGACGGCCTTGCGGATGCGGTCGGAGATGGCCGTCTCGCCGATGTGATCGAGCATCATGCAGGCCGAGAGGACCATCGCGATCGGGTTGACGATCGACGGCGAGAGCTTCTCGTACTTCGGCGCCGAACCGTGCGTCGGCTCGAAGACGGCGACTTCCTTGCCGATGTTGGCGCTGCACGCAAAGCCGAGCCCGCCGACGAGACCGGCGAATCCGTCAGAGACGATGTCGCCGAACATGTTGCCGCTGACGAGAACGCCGTAGGTCTCGGGGTTCTTCGTCATCCACATCATCTGCGCGTCGATGTTCGTCTCCCACAGGGCGATCTCGGGAAAGTCCTTGGCGATGGCCTTGGCCTCGGCTCGCATCATGCCCGATGTCTCGCGGATGACGTTCGGCTTCTCGCAGACCGTGACGGACTTGTAGCCGAACTTCTTGGCGTACTCGAAGGCCTCGCGAACGATGCGCTGACAGGCATTGCGCGTGAAGATGCGCGTCGAAATCGCCAGATCCTCGCTTGGCGTGCCGGCGAACTTGGCCATGCGCGGATGGGTTTCGAGGGCGTCTCGCACCTGCTTGGATGGATTGGTCCACTCGACGCCGCCGTAAAGGCCCTCGGTGTTCTGGCGGAAGATCACCGCGTCGACCGGCGGCTCTTCGAAGCCATCGCCATCGCGGCGGATGAAGTTGAGCGGGTTGCCCTTGAACGAACGGCAGGGGCGAATGCTCACGTCCAGGCCGAAGTGCTGCCGCATCCGCACGATCGGACTCGCATAGACCAGACCCTTGCTGCGCAGTTTCGGCGACAACTCTTCGTCGGCCTGGTCCTTGGGCTTGGATGTGATAGCTCCGAACAGGCCGATCTTGTGCTCGGCGAGCAGGTCGATCGTCCGCTGTGGCAGGGCGTTGCCCTCGTTGATCCAGAACTCCCAGCCGATGTCGGCATGTACATACTCGGCCGCAAAGCCGGCCGCGTCGAGGACGCGGATGGTCTCGGGAAGAACCGTCTGTCCAATGCCGTCGCCCGGCATGCTCACGATCGTTCGTGTTGCCACGTTTTCACCTCGTTGTTTCGTTTCGGAATCGGCCGCTAACCACACGGCCAGTTGACTAGACGGTCTACAATCTCGCTCGGGTCGATGGCCTTGCCATCGCAGCGTGTAATAGGCTCGATCTTGACGCCGTGCAAGTGCTTGCGCAGTTCATCGGCGTACAGGCCGGGGTTGAGTTCGGCCACGAGTACGCGATTGACGCGCGGCGTGACGGCCCGACGCAGCGCGTTTTCGGGCACGGGCCACAGGCTGTGAACGACCAAGAGGGACGCCCGGATGCCCCGGTCCCGCACCTGTTGGACCGCGGCCCGGGCCGATGTGGCAGCCCCGCCGTAGGCCAGGACCAGCGTGTGGGCGTCGGCGTCGATGTCGGGTGCGACGAGTTCGAGTTTGCCCCGATTGTCCTCGAGAGTTTGCCTCAGGCGTTCCAACTGTTGAGCAAACCCGCCCTTACCTTCGCTGGTGGGGTAGACGGGCGGCGGTGTCGGGTGCTGCCCGGTGGGATACTCGGGGATTGGAATCTCTTCGTCCGCGCCGGCGATGTGGGACGATGTCAGCAGGAGGACAGGCATCGATAGCCGGGCGGCTAGTTCGAACGCCTTCCGCGCGAGTTCGCGGAGCGAAGTCACATCGGTCGGTGCGATGACCGGCATACAGACGCCGCACGGAGCGAAGTGCCGTACGCGCATCACATCCCCGTCAAGGCTCTCGGTGCGTGCGTCGCTGCCGGGCCCCATGCCCTGGCGATGGACGATGACGATCGGCGTTCGAGACATGATCGCCGCGGCGATCTCTTCGCCCAGGCGTCCCAGGTTGGAGCCGCGGGCGACGAACAGAACGCGCGCTCCGTCCAACGCGGCGTCCATGCATTGGCGAAAGGCGTCGGTCGGATCACCGGCCGGGTTCTTGTGTACACAAGTGATTTGTGTGCGAGTCAAAGACAAAGCTCCGGTTTCGTGACAGCGTGTTGGAAAGCCCGCGGCTCTTCGGCCGCGATCTAATCAGAGCCTCGACCGTAAGGGATCGCTGTCCGCCCCAATGCGAGGGCCCTCCCGACGAACGCTGACGCGCTCCCTTACGGTCGCGGCTCTGATCGTGCGTGCTCGCTCCCCGTGGCGATTCCTTGCGGTCGCGGCTCTGATCGTGCGTGCGCGATCCCCGTGGCGCTCCCTTACGGTCGCGGCTCTGATCGTGCGTGCGGCGCTTTACGCGCGATCACTCGCCGTCACTCGCCGGCATTGCTTGGGCGATTAGGTCGAGATACCGCCACTGTTCCGCGATGGCTTCCTCGATCGGCGAGGGATCCTCGACGGCCTTGCGGAAGCGGCGTTGATGCCCCAGGTATTCCGAGATACTCAAGCCGTCCGGCCTTTCGTTGACGCGGTAGCGCCTCCCGTCGAAGACTTCGTATAAAGGAAACAGGCCGCAACGGACCGCCATGCGAATCAACTCGACGCTCTCGGCGGGTTCGGACTTCCACCCGATCGGACAAGGCGAGAGCATGTGGAGGAACTTGAACCCCCGCGTATCCAGGGCCTTGTGCATCTTCCGCATGAAGTCGTCACGGTGAGCGACGGACAGCGTGGCCGCATAGGGGATGCGGTGGGCCGCCAGGATGGCCATGATGTCTTTTTTCAGCTCGGGCTTGCCGCCGGGCGTGGTGGACGTGGCGACACCTTGCGGCGTGGCGCTGCTGCGTTGACCGCCCGTGTTGCCGTAGATCTCGTTGTCGTAGCAGACGTAGAGCATGTCCTCGTTGCGTTCGGCGGCGGCTGATAGGGTGGCCAGACCGATGTCGTAGGTGCCGCCGTCGCCGGCCCAGCAGATCACGGGCGTGGGGTCATCGTTCATTTGCATGACCGCCGAGATGCCCGTCCCGACAGAGGCGCTGCTCGCGAACGTGGCGGCCGCGACGGGTGCGCCGTAGGCACTCGTGGGAAACGCGCCGGCGGTGACGATGCCGCAGCAGGCCGGGATCGACAGGATGGGTTTGCGATCTCCCAATGCCTCATTGAGCCAGCGGAGACCGACGGACATGCCGCAGCCGGCGCAATTCGTATTGCCGGGCCGCAGGAGCTGCTCGGGGTAGTCGGTCTCGTGGGGCGTCGCAGTACTCATGCGGCCACCTCTTTCCAGATCGGCTCGACCTCTTGCTCCCGGGTCTCCAGGTCTTCGAAGATATCCTCGATGATCTTCGGCGTGACGTCGCCGCCTCCGAGACCGACGAGGTAGTCTTGCAGCAGGATGTCCGACCGGCCGCGCAGCGTCGCGGCGATCTCTTGCCAGAAGATGCCGCCGGAGCCGGGCGAATGGTTGCGATCCAGCACGCCGACGCGCTTGGCGCTGCCGATGGCCTGTCGCAGGGCTTCTCTCGGGAACGGGCGGAACATCTTGGTCTTGATCATGCCAACGCGGCGGCCTTCGGCCCTGGCGGCCTTGACGACGCGGCGCAGGGTTCGGGCCATCGAGTTGCAGGCGATGAGGATCGTGTCTGCATCGTCCGTGTACTCGGCGGATAGGGCCGCGTCGGGCCGTCGGCCGAAGACGGACTCGAACTCGTTGACGGCCTCAGTGAGAACGGTCGGCGCCGCCTCCATGGCATTTTGGATTTCGATCCGATGTTGTTCTGTCTCGCGGGGCCAGGTCAGGCCGCCGAACGTCGTGGGGTGATCCGTGCGGAGTCGGTGCCCGATCGAGCAGAGGGGTAGATACGTGTCCACTTGGGCTTGCAGCGGCAACTCGACGGTCATCTGTGTGTGCGACGTGACGAAGCCGTCCATCGCTACCATGACCGGCAGCATGACGCGCGCGTCCTCCGCGACGCGGAACGCCAGGAGAATCGTGTCGACGAGATCCTGGTGGGACTCGGCGTAGAACTGTAGCCACGCGGCGTCGCGCAGCATCAGGCTGTCGCCCTGGTCCACCCAGATGTTCCACGGCGGCCCCAGCGTGCGGTTGACGGCGATCATGACGATCGGCAGGCGATAAAAACCGGCGGCGAAGACGTTTTCCGCCATGTAGGCCAGTCCGTTGGAAGAGCTGGCCGTGAACGATCGAGCCCCGGCCAGCGAACCGCCGATGCAGACGCCCATGGCACTGTGTTCGGATTCGACGGGGACCGTGCGCCCCTTGGAGAACTCGAAGCCTCGAAGGTACTCGATGATCTCGCTTTGCGGCGTGATGGGGTATGCGCCGGCGGTGCAGCCCAATGCCGAGCGATTGGCTTCTCCGGCCATCGCCAGGGTGACGCCCGCCGCGTTGTTTCCGGTGACTAACTTCCTAGCCATCAACGGCCTCCCGCGTCATTCCGGCCTTGAGATCCGCCATGCCAATCACGCCTCGGGGGCATTCCGCGGAGCAGATGCCGCAGCCCTTGCAGTAATCAAAATCGAAATCGTAACCCTCGCCGCGTCGGAACACGACGCCCTCGGGACAGTGCTGGATACAGCGGTCGCAATGCGTGCAGACGCCGCAACTGAAGCATCGCAAGGCCTCGGCGATGGCGTCGCCTTGCCCGCCGGAGGATGCCTGGAAGCCCTGTCGGACCTCGTGGAAGCTCGTGGCCCGTGTGTCGCCGGGCAGGATGTGGCCCTCGTGGCGTTGCTGGGGCTTGAAGACGAACGTCATCAGGTCGGCCTGTGTCGTGACGCGCGGCGGCTGGGCGGGGAGCAGGTCTTCCCCGCTCAACTCGCGATGCACATACAAACTTGCCGTGCGTCCGCCGCCGATGGCCGCCGTGACGGTGCCCTCGTTGTCGGCGAAGTCGCCGCAGAAGTAGACCGGAGCGCCGGTTGTTCCCAGCAGACGCTGGCCGTCGCGAACCTCGGCCCCCTCCGGCAGAATAGACCGGTCGGCCGATTGACCCAACGCCAGAATCACCCGGTCGGCTCGCATCTCGAACTGTGCATCGGCACCGACGACCGGAACGGGTCGAGGGCGACCCGATTCGTCGGGCTCGCCGAGTTGCATTCGGGCGCACGTCAAAACGGAACGATCGGCGCCGAGCCCCAACCGGACGGGCGAGACCAACTCTTGGATTTCGATACCCTCATCGATGCCTTCCTCGATTTCCTCGCGGATGGCGGGCATCTCGTTTCGCGTGCGGCGATAGATCATCTTCACGCCGGCGGCGCCGAGACGCAGCGCGGTCCGAGCGGCATCAAAGGCCGTATTGCCACCGCCCACCACAACGATTTCGATCCCCTCGAACGTCATCCCGCCGTGCCGGGCCTGGTCGAGGAACTCGATTCCCTGAAGGACGAGGCCGTTGGATTCAGGCCCCAGGTCGAACGCCCGAAGGCTCTGAAGGCCGGCGCCGACGACGACGGCATCGAACGCCTGGGACATCTTGAGCATGGCCGCCTTGTCGATGAACTGGCCGGTCTTGACCGTGACTCCGTGGGCGAGGATGTGGTCGATCTCCTCGTCGAGTACGTCGGGCGGCAGGCGATAGCTGGGGATGCCGGTTCGCATGACACCGCCGAGCTCGTCGGCCCCTTCGTAGAGGGTGACCCGATAGCCGAGTTTGGCGGCGTGATAGGCCGCGCTGAGGCCGGCGGGCCCCGATCCGACGACGGCGATCTCTTCGGGTCTGTGCGGCTTGGTGGGCTTGGGTCGCTTCCCGAGGGTGGCGGCCGAGCGTTCCAACTCGCGGATGTTCACCGACTCGTCGTGCTCGGCGCGACTGCACACGTCCATGCAGGGGGCGGGACACACACGACCGCACGTGGCGGGCAGCGGCGAGGTCTTCATGAGGATGTCGAGCGCGCCGGTGAAGTCCTCCTCGGCCATGGCGGCGATGAACCCGCGCACGTCGTTGCCGGCCGGGCAGCCGTCGTTGCAGGGCGGCGTCAACATGCGATAGTCCGGGGCTCGGTTGGTCCAATCCCCGGTGAGGATTTTGGGCATGGGCGAGGTTTCGCCGCTGATCAGGCTGGCGGCGGTGCCCTTAACAGTGGGTGTCGTGGTTTCGGTCGCCTTGCCTGGCAGGCGTCCGGCTGAGATACCGGCATATGCCTCTCGGACGACATCCATGTTGCTGCCGCCGAAGCCCAACTCGCTGATGGCGCCTTCCGCGTCTTCGACGCTCAGGCCCAGAATCTTAGCCATGCCGCCCAGGATCGTCGTATTCACGATGGGCAGGGCCTTGGTTCCCAGGCCATGCTCGACGGCGATGGCCGTAGCATCCAGAACCGCGACCGGCCTGCCGGAGAAGAGATCGGCGTAGGCCGTGGCGCGTTCGGGCGTGTTGAGGAGTGCCCAGCCTTCTTTCTTGAGGCCGGTCAGCACGCGGGGGGCGATGAGCGTGCGATCCAGAACGATGATGTGATCGGGTTGCTGGATCTGGTTGTTGTTGGTGATCTCTTCGTCATCGATACGGACGAAGGCCTGGATCGGTGCCCCGGATCGTTCGGCGGCATAGACGCCGAATGCTTGGACGTCCTTGCCCTTGAGGAAGAACATCGTGGCGATCAGCTTGGCCAGCGTCACGCCTCCCTGTCCGCCCCGTCCGTAGATGGTGATCTCGATCATGTCCGACTGCCTGTTGCTCGCCGACGGGCGAGGGGACTCGTCTCAACTCTCGCTTGGCGCTTCGATCCCGGCCGAGGCGACCCGCGACGGGTCAGAACCGGCGAGCGCCCCGCCAACTCGCACGATATGGCAAAACCCGTTCCCGGCCAATGCCGCCGCGACCCACCGTTTGAGAGTCGCGATTTGGAGGTCGTGAGGCGGGTTCCCGACACGTCTTCTAGCCGCACGGCATCGCAAATGCCCCGGTTCGGTGCCCCTGTGCGAGAAAGTCAGTCGCTTGCTGAGGAATCCCCCGCGATGCGGCGAGGTTCTCGATTGCTCGTTGCCAGAATGGACTCTCATTGTCGTACTACGCTCTTTCGTTGATTGTGGTTCTGTGACGCGGCTAGACTCTGTTGTCTCAAGAGCGGCGGCCCAGGCCCTTCGGCTGCGCGCGGAACCGGCTTGGCTCATGGCGGATCTCACGATGTTGATAAGGTTGCGACTCTTCTGGATGGCGTTCGTGCTGGTGCTTGTCGGGCTCATGGCGGTGCCGGAGAATCTCGAGGCACAGCGGCGCGGACGACGAACGCAAGGCGGGTCGCCCGCTGTGCGGGGCGGGCACGGGGTCCGAGGCGGCGGTGTCATGTATCGGACTTCCGCTCGCCGCGCGACGAGTCGGCGCCAGGCTGGGCTCTATTCGGGCCGGTACGTCGGTTCGCGCCGGAGGCACCGTTCGCACCAGACAACCTTGGGTCGCCATGGCTGGGCGAGCGTCGGGCGGCGCGTCTCCTTCGGTTCCGGGCTGTCGCTGGGGTACTACTACCCTCGACACTTCGCAACGTACGGCGGCCACTACTACTCGTCGCATGGCTACTACCCCGCGCGGGGAGGCTATGACGGCTACATCGCCACCTACCCGGAATACAGGGTCGGATACGACGTGGCGGTCTCGGGCGCGTTCGACCTTTCGGGGCGTGCATTTCAAGGCACCGGAACCGCTGGCGCGTCGCTGGAAGCCGCGCGGCTTGAACTACTCATCGAGGAGCTTCTCGAAGAGGATCGCAACGCGCGAAGAGACTCGGCGGCGAAGCCGGACGCGCGACACGATCGGCCCACACTCAAGGGCGAATCGATGGGCGAGCCAGCATCGACGGCACCGCATAGAGCCGCAGTCCAACGCGGTGACGCGGCTTTCGAGGCGGGGGACTATGCCGCCGCGCGAGAGGATTACATACGGGCCATCGTCGAAGCGGGCGACGACGCGAGCTCGCGAATCGCGTTGGGGTTGGCGGAGTTCGCCCTTGGACACTACGGGGACGCGGCTCGGGCCGTTCGGTGGGGCGCTGCGCGTTCGCCGGGGTTGGCGCAGTCGGCTTTCGACTTGCGCCAAGCCTACGGCCAGCAGGAGAGTCTCGGCTCGCATCGACAGCGTCTGGCGTCGTTTGTGAAGGCGCACCCGGACGACGCCGATGCCCTGTTTCTGCTGGGATTCGTGCGTCTGTTCTCCGGTGAGCGACTCGCGGGGCTCGCCGACTTGCGAGCCTATCTGAGGATGCCGGAGCACGATCCGGCTGTCGCGGCGTTCGTCGAGCAGGCCGGCCTGACCGATGTGCGCGAAACGGATTGAAGCTTCAGGCCAATAGGTCCGGCGGCTCGGTGGGGCGGGTCAGCCTCGCCTGGACGAACCCAGCGTCGACGCGGCTTTCGTGCAGGCGCAGCGGCTCTCCCTGGCCCGCGAGGCAACGGCCCGTGTCCAGGTCGAACGACCACGCATGCCAGGGGCACGTCACCGCATTGCCATCGACGGTTCCGCCGGTCAGGTCGGCACCGGCGTGGGGGCACAGCCCGTCGGTGACGATGAATCGCTCGGGATCGGCCAGGTGAAACACGGCCAGCGAGTGGCTGTCCACCGACACGTACACGGTCTTCCCGACGCCGCATCGCTCGACCGGCAGGATGTTTGTCCAGGCTATGTCCGTTGGACTCATGGTAAAGGAGTGTAGCGGGCCGCCGCGGCACTGGCGAACGCTCGGGTGCTTCGCGCATGCTCCACCCCACCCGAGGCCGCGCAAGAAAACGCCGCCGAATAGCGGCGGCGTTCGATAAGCTCGTCGTGTCTCGGGCCACCTCTTGGTAGCCCGACCCAGACGCCCTGCATGCAATCGCGAGAACCGACTAGTCGATCACCCAGCGAGACGTCCGAAGGGTCTGGCGCGTTAGCGTGGCCAGGGCCCAATCGTCGTAGAGCATCCGCGTGTCGTAGTCCACGATGCGGGCGATGGCTCGACGGTTCTCGGCCGCCGTACTACCGACGCCGGCGCAGCCGAGGACGGGGAGCGTGAGTGCCGCCAGCAGCGCGACGGTCAGCAGTCTTTTGGTCAGCTTCATATCAGAACCCTTCCTGTAGCAACTTGCGGGATGCAGTCGTCGTCGGTCGGCATCGCCGGCAGCGAACCGAATGGGCAGCACAAGACCGCCCGGGGTGAGCCGGTTTCCACCGACTTGCTTGTGATTCTATCACAGATCAGGTGGTCGGGTCAATGGCTGGAAGATCACGGTGTCCCCCGTTGGCGTCCGAGATCGCATCGCCCGCGGCCGGCGCGACAGTGCGCAGCGCCGATAACCACTCGACATAGCGATAATCGACGCCGAAGTCCTTCGAGATGCTCTTCAACTCGGCCAGCTGACGTTCGTACTCTGCGTGCTGTTGGGGCTGCGTGGCGGGGTCGCAGAAGAAGACGCGGCAGCCCATCGGGCGATGGGATCGGGCGACGCACCGCCCTTCGACGTGAAAAGGGCAGAGGTGCCCGTCGTCGGGAGATCGCCATGTGTCGCGGAGTTCTCGAACGAAGTAGGCGAGTTCGACGGTCGTGACATAGAGCCGGTGGCCATAGGCGTCGAAGCGGCAGCACTCGCCGCGATTCCTACAGGTCGAGCCCAGGGCGACTGCGCGAGCGTCGGCGTCGGCGTAGAACGTCTTCATGCGTTCGGCTAGGGCGTCGTCGTCCGCGGCTCGCAGGACCGAACTCGCGAGGTCGTCGGCCATGGCTAGAGATCCTCCCAGGACCTAGCCGTGCGGCGAGTCTCGATCTGCACATAGTCCACGAGCGGGCCCGTCGAGATGCCGGGGCATTCTTCGGCGGCCTCGGCCCAGGCCTTCTTGGATTCGAGGTTCAGACTCCAGAAGGGCCACGTCCGGCATTGCAGCGGGCGGACGGGGTAGATGGCGCAGGTTCGTTTGCCGCCCTCGGTTCGGCGGAGGAAGCAGCAGTCGCCCGTCGTCTTGTCTTCGGTGAGGGAGTATCGGCGTCCGACGCGGCGAACGTGTTCGCTGTCAAGCCCTTCCTTCTCGCGACCGAGGTGTGCGGCGATCTTGTCGATTTCTTCGAGGGTTGCGAAGACATAGCCCGGCTCGCCGCTGCAGCAGTTGCCGCAGCCGGAACATTCGAACCGGAGCCCATCGCGATACCACGGCGTGTCTTTGTCCGATGCGTCAGCCAAGTGGTTGCCCCCTCGTCGGTCTGGACGGACCGGCCGTTACTCGTCGTCGTCCAGCATCTGCTCGTGCTTTTGGATGATCTCCTGGTCGTTGCGGCAGCCGGCCACGGCGATCGCGGAGATTAGGACACAGACGATGAGGATCAGTCGCATGGCGTTCATGAAATCCAAAACCGAAAGCCTAAAGCCGATAACCCAGAGCCTAAAGCCTAAAGCCTAACGCCTAGAACCGAAAGCCTGATAAACCAAAGCCCGGGGCGCAGCCCTGGGAAACCCCGATCGCACAGAAACCAAACAAACGGCCGAGCGAATCCCGTCGCTCGGCCGTTGTGCGTTTGGCTTCTCGTGTCGCCGATGCGCGGGCTATTCCACGATCATCGTGCCCGGTCCGGTGTCCGTGGGGGTGGATTCCGTCTGGGTTTCCTTTTTCTCGGTGACTTTGTACTCGGGTTCGTTGCAGCCGGCGATGGCGACGACGAAGGCGAGCGAAAGAACGAGCGTGCAGAGTTTTCGAAGCATGAGATACTCCTTGCGTGCGAAAGTCTTGTGTTTCGCCCCGGGGCTTTTCGCCGTGAACGACGGTGCCGCAGGCGAGACATTCCCAGGTTCTAGAAGTTGCGGACCTTGATGTACGTCTGGACAATCTGCCAGACTTGCATTGCGGGCATCTCGACGACCACGGTCGCCGTGCCATCCGACGCGTAGCTCGTCGACTTGACGTAGGAGCCCTGGATGTAGCTATTGAGCTGCGTGTTTATCTCGTCGTGTTCGGTGACGAAATCGCGGACGCTCGTGCTGGAGTCGATCGCAAAGCCCATGACCTCTTCCGCGAGACGCCGCTTGGCATCCAACTCGGCGGCGCGGGCAGCCAGCAGCTTGCCCTGGGGCGTGCCTTCGGTGCCATCGCGCGGGACGCCTTGCCCCTCAGCCTTGATGACTTGGCCGGTCCAGTCGGGGATGCTCACTTTCAGCTTGACGGCGGCGACCTGGATGTACTTCGGCGGAGGGACGCCCATGCCGGTGGCCTTGAAGACCTGTTTCTTGAGGCGTTGGGTGACCTTCTCGATGTCCGTCGCCGTGACGCGATTGCCTTTGTAGTGCCGCTTGTGGAGGCTCTTGATCGTCGTGATGATCGACTCGACCGGCACCTCGTAGGTCACTTCCACGATCAATTCGTCGTGATGGTAGTAGGGGCGACCAACCTCGTGCGAACCCCTGAGTGTTGCCTGGGCCTCGGTCGTGATGACATCCGACTCGGCGACGAAGTCACGAACGAGCGTGTCGCTGGTGATGCGCAGGCCCTTGAGCCGCTCGACCAGACGCCGCATCGCGT
This sequence comes from uncultured Planctomycetaceae bacterium, assembly GCA_964473405.1. Lineage (GTDB taxonomy): Bacteria > Planctomycetota > Phycisphaerae > UBA1845 > UTPLA1 > CAYYPB01. Next base: position 2,321 of record CAYYPB010000010.1, on the reverse strand, counting down.
CGACTCCCGCCGCTCGCGTGGCCATCAGACGCGCCCGGGGACCGATGGCCCGCCAGATATCCGGGACGACCGGGTCCGGCAATGTGACGCCGGCCGGGATCGCAATGTCGCCACCGGGAACGTCCGGCGGAAGGTCGGGACGCGGGGCGCCCATGCCGACGGCCTTGATGACGTCCTTCTTGTAGAACTGGGTGATTTCGTTGAAGTCCTCGGCCTTGAGGACACCGCCCTTGTAGTGCCGCTTGTGGAGCGACTTCAACAGGGTGATGACCTTGGCGACGGTGACCTCGGCCTCGACCATGCAGGCCAGGTCGGAGTCCCAACGCGGCTTGCCCAGGCGGATGCCACGGACGAAGGTGTCCATCTCCGTCTGGATCGTGTCGGACTCGGTGACGAAGTCCTTGACGTAGGTGTCCGATCGGATCTGGAGCCCGTTGACGCACTCGGCCAGCTTTCGATAGGCGTCTGCCTCGGCGGCTCGCTTGGAGAGCAGCTTGTTCTGGGCATCCTTGATGTCCTGGGCCTGACTTGCGGCCGGGGCCATGGCCCACGCGGCCAACACGCCCAACGCAATACACACTCGGCGGTTCATAATCGTTCCTCTCGTTGCCGCGGTCCGGCGGCGGTTCGCATCTGTCCGCTCGCTCGGTTCGCAGGATTCTACTCTTCCGTGGGCTTCCCCGGTCCGTCGAGGTCGCCCGGTGAGACGACTACATCTTGCTCTTGACGCGTGCGACACCCTCTGTGTACTGCGGCTCGTCGTCCTCGTAGCCGGCGGCGAGCTTGTAGTACCGCAGGGCCTCGGGGAGGCGACCGAGCTTCTCAGCCGCGACGCCGGCCCCGAAGAGGGACTCCTCGTCGCTCTTGTCTTCGGCGATGGCCTGCTTGAAGTTGGACAGCGCGCCCGCCCAGTTCTCGGCGATCAGGGCCTCGGCCCCGGCGATGCTGCCTTCGTGGCCGCTCGGCTCGACCGTGACCGTGGACTCCACATCCGTGGGCACGAACTTGCACATGAAGGCCTTGAGCTGCTTCGTGATGATGGCGCCGATGACCTTGTCACGCGGCTCCATGTCCTGCTCGGTCTTGCTGCTCCCGAAGAAGAAGCCGGCCTCGGCGGACTCGCTGTGCTGTTCCCACGGCGCGGCGTGCGAGGCGATGATCGCGTTCGATCCGTCGTTGGCCTTGAGCTGGAACTGACATTGCACGGTGATGTTCCGCGAGACCTCGTCGACCTCTCGCGTCGAGACACCGCCGCCGCCGCCCCAGGCACTGCCGAAGGCGCTCAAGGCGTCGATGGAGGTGCCCTTGCCCTTTTGCTTGTCGATCTTGACGTTTACCTTGCTCGTGATGATGGCCGTCGCGCCCGCGAGCGCCGACGTGGCGGGATCGCCCTCGGTGATGCCGGCGTCCTTCATGTCCGTTTCGGCGAGCGAGATCTTCAGATGCTCGCGGTCAACGAGTTGGATCGGAACATTGTGCTTCTCGGCGGCCTGCTGGAGACTGTACTGGATCATGTTGGCCGCCATCTCCTTCCACTTCTCCTGGTCGTACTCCTTGCTACCCGTCGTTTCGGAAGGATAGACTGCGATCTGCATGAACTTGTCGGCCAACGGGTCCTTGGGCTGGATCGTTCGGCTGAAGTCGACCGTCGCTGTGGGGCCACCGCCGCAACCTGTGCCGGCGACGAATGCGAACAGGACCGTAAGCGCTGAGACGTACTTCATCGTGAGACTCCTTCGAATGGGTTCTTGTGAGGTTCACCGGACGCGCCATGAGTCATCGGTGAATCGAAAACGTGACCGTGTCCGGGGCTCGACCGCTCCCATAGAGGGCTTCTTCTCCACGCGTGGCCGCCGAGCGTCCGCCGGCACCGATGCGCCAGCTCTTCTGCTCCGCCCCAGGATCGCCTAGATAAGACTGCCGCCGAGTGCTGTCAAGCGGCTTTCCGGCGATTTGGGGCGGTCCATCTGCTTCCAGGACAATTCGACTCGGCGATTGCTATCTCTGGGTTGGGCGACTGGCGGGGTGTGTCGTCGATCGGGCGGAGGGGGGGCCGCGCCCAGTACCCGTCCAGTGGTTGCCTCGCTGCGTGGCTGGCCCCGTGTGCGCGTCCACTCCGCCACGAGTCTAAAGTGCCCGTAAGGACCCGGCGGATACGCTCGTTGGTCATGGCTGACTTGCGGATCATGATGGTCCCGTCGGTGTCCATACCCATACGGTTGATGGCATCAAGGGCCGGGATCACCTCTCTGCTGATTGATCCTCCCTGTTCACGAGATCTCACCACAGGGCCGGAGCCGATCGCTCCGGCCCTGTCTCCT
>CAYYPB010000009.1:5911-15576 GCA_964473405.1 uncultured Planctomycetaceae bacterium | reverse complement strand
TCAGATCGTGTGCCCAGCGGGGCCGGTATCACATGCCATGCGGCTGATTCACAAGCCGCCTGAACTGTCATGGACCCGGATGTCCACCGACCGGCGCGCCGTGTTGTGGCTCGCCTGGCGGCGTGATACTATGCCCGGTCTTACCCATTGCCCGCCTGCAACCCGCTGGGGGCGGTGAGTCGAGTGACATCGGCGGCCTGCTTCATGACGGCCGGCCACCAGGAGGCTTACATGCCCGATTACACCACGAGCGACATTCGTAACATCGCCGTTGTTGGTCACGGCGGCTCCGGAAAGACATCCCTGTGCGAGGCGTTTCTGCACATGACGGGCCAGACCAGCCGGCTCGGGAGCGTCACCGACAAGACGAGCCACCTGGACGTCGATGACGAAGAGAAGGACCGCGGCTATTCCATCGACTCGCACGTCCTCAACATCTCGCACGGCGGCAAGATGCTGAACATCATCGACACGCCCGGCGCGCCGGACTTCATCGGCCCGGCCATCGCTTCGTTGGCCGCTGTCGAGCTCGCGGTGATCGTCGTGAATGCGGCGGGGGGTATCCAGGTCAATACGCGGCGCATGCGTAACCAGGCCAAGGACAGCGACATCGCTCGTGTCATCGTCATCAATCACATCGACGCCGGCAACGCCGATCTCGCCGAACTCGTCGAAAACCTCCGCGAGAGCTTCGGCTCGCTCGTCACGCCGGTGAATCTGCCGTCCGGCGGCGGCAAGTCGGTTGTCAACTGCATCACCGATGAGGGCGGCGACACGGACTTCTCCACCGTCCGAGACGTGCATACTGACATCATGGAGCGCGTGGCCGAGGCCGACGACACGCTGATGAACAAGTATTTCGAGGAAGGCGCCCTCTCGGCCGACGAGGTCAAGGCGAATTTCGTCAAGGCCCTCGTCTCGCACACGATCGTGCCGATCCTCTTCACCGATGCCTCCAACAACGTGGGCATCAAGGAACTGCTGACGTTCCTGAGCGACTGCTGTCCGTCACCGCTCGAGGGCAAGCAGCGATGCCTCACCGTCGGCGACGAGGAAAAACCCGTCGATCCGAACGGCTCCGCGTTCGTCGGCCAAGTCTTCAAGGTCGCCTTCGACCACAAGAGCCACATGAAGTACTCGTTCATCCGAGCGCTGAGCGGTTCGATGAAGTCGGACGGACATCTGATCATGTCCGGCGAGCGAAAGGGTGCGCGACCGGGACACCTGCACAAGTTCCAGGGCGGCGAGCACAAGGATCTGGACACGGCCATCGCCGGGGATATCTTCGCCGTCGCCAAGCTCGATCTTCACTTCGGCAACACGGTCTTCGGAGAGCCGAGCGAGGGGGCCGTGGCCATGCCGAAGGTTCCCACGCCGATGTTTTCGCTCGCCATCGAGGCCAAGTCGCGCGGTGACGAGTCCAAGATTGGCGACGCCATCCGCCGATTCACCGATAGCGACCCGAGCTTCAAGACGATTCAGGACGCCCAGACGCACGAACTGGTCATCAGCGGCGTCGGCGATCTCCATCTGCGGGTCGTCCTGTCCAGGATGTTCAGACAGTTCAAGCTCGAAGTGAACACCAAGCCGCCGAAGGTGCCCTATCGCGAAACGATCCTGGGCAAGGCTGAGGGCCATCACCGCCACAAGAAGCAGACCGGCGGCGCCGGTCAGTTCGGCGAGGTCTACTTGCGAGTCGAGCCGCTCGAGCGCGGCAGCGATCCATCGCTCGAATGGGCATGGGACATCTTCGGCGCGTCGATTCCGACGAACTTCGAGCCGGCCATCAAGAAGGGCGTGGTGGAGTTGATGGGACAAGGCGCGCTGGCCGGCTTCCCCTTGCAGGATGTCAAGGTCTCGATCTATGACGGCAAGCACCATCCGGTCGACTCGAAGGAAGTCGCCTTCAAGACGGCCGGCAAGCGGGCTTTCAAGGACGCTATTCTCAAGGCCAAGCCCACGCTGCTGGAACCCATCGTGGACATCGAAGTGACCGTTCCGTCAGACCACGTCGGCGACATCACGGGCGATCTTGCCCAGCGACGCGGCCGGCCGACGGGACAGGACCTTCTCCCCGGCGATCTGACGCTCATCACGGCACAGGTTCCGCTGGCCAAGCTGTCGGACTACCACTCGCGCCTCAACTCGATGACGGGCGGCAAGGGCAGTTTTTCGATGGAGTTTTCCCACTACGAGAACGTGCCGAGCAACGAGGCCCAGGCGGTCGTCGCAGCGCACACGCCCTCGAAAGAGGATGACGACTGATCGCCGAGTGAGTCTCGCCATGGGAAGCCTTGCCTCACAACAGCGAGATCAGACGGATTGCCCTGCCGGCGAGCAGTGTTCTCGCGCCGGTGACGACGATGTAGGTTCGTCCGGCGCTCCCGACAAGAAGGGGGTCGCCCCATCTCGCAGCGACTCCTCTCGCAGCGGCGCCTCCAAGCCTATCCCCGCAATAACCCGGATGAGGATCTGGCTCGTCCGCAGCTTTCTAGTGACCTGGATTCGCTGCTTCAGTCTGTCGGGGCTCTATCATCTCGGCCGGTTCTTCGGAACGCTGGAGTTCTTCGTCGACTACAAGCGCCGCCGCCGCGTGACGGCCAAGCTGCATTCCTTCTTCAAAGACGAGCAATCCGCCGCGTGGCGCCGCGAGATGGCCCGGCGTTACTTCATGCGTATCCGTTGCGACAAGATGTTCTACACGATCATGGATCGCATCCCGCGCGGCAAGCTGATGAACCGTATCAAGCTTATCGGCAGGGAGAACATCGACAACGCCATGGCCGACGGCCGCGGACTCTATGTCGCGCTGTGTCATTTCGGTTCGCACCACATCGCCGGGCTAATGATGGCTCTGCTCGGATACGAGTTGGCCGGCGTCCGCGACCAGAAGGAAAGCGCCGTGCGGCGATATATCCAGGACAGATACCGCGAGACCTTCCCCGAAGTCTCGGCCATGCAAATGTTCACCGCGACGTCCTTTCCTCGCGGCATCTACCGACACTTGCAGAACAACAAGATCGTGGCCAGCCTGCTCGACGCCGAACGCAAGCGCGGCGAACACACCAAGACGTTCCCCGCCACGATCTTCGGCGAACAGCGGGCGTTTCTCATCGGCCCGCTGCAAATCGCGATCCGCTGCGGTTCGACCACGCTGCAGGGCTTCGTCGTCTCACGCCGAAACTTCTACTATCAGCTCATCGTCACCGAATCGCTCATAGATCCCGGCACCGTCGTGGACGAGGCCGAAACCATTTCGCATGTCGTCCAGCGGTATGCCGACGGCGTCGAGGCCTTCGCCCGCAGGCATCCGGACCATTTGATGAATATCTGATCGGCCGTTTCGGTTCGTCGCTGCTACAATGTCCCCGCGGCTCGGCGCACCCGGCCCACTGGAGATGGAAACGACCTGATGGCCATGCAGTTCCACAGCCCCGCCACGCTCGCCGAAGCTGTCGCTCTCAAGGCTGACCTCGGCGAGGCGGCGGTCTATCTCGCCGGCGGCACGGAGGTCAATGCGTCGGAGTTTCCGCGGAAACCCGCACACTTCATCAGCCTTGTCGGCCTTGCGCCCATTGCGGTGACGAACGCGACCGATGACATCATCATCGGTGCCGGCTGCACGATCCAGGCTTTGGTCGATTCCGTCGAGGCACCGGCGATCTTGCGATCCGCTGCGAGCCACGCGGTCGGCCGCAACATACGCAACATGGCCACGATTGGCGGGCACATCGCCGGGCATCAACCATGCGCCGAACTCTCCGCCGTGCTGATGGCGCTCGACGCCACCGTAGTTGTGGGCGACGCTCGCAACGAATCGACCGTACCGATCCGCGACTATCTCGCCGACGCGAGCCGCGGCCTCATCGTCCGTGTCAAGATTCCCCGTCAACCACCGGCCCGTCACGTCGTGGCCGATCGCTTCGCTCGCCATGCGGGCGATGTCGCCGTGGTTTCGGTCGCCGTGGGGTTGACGGTCGATTCCAATCGAATCGGTGATCCCATCGTCGCCATCGCGGGACTCGGCCCGTCGACCGTTCGGCTGGCCTTGACGGAGGCTCTGTTGTCCGGCGCGCCGCCTGCTCGTGAAGAACTAGAACGGTGCGTTGCCGAGGAGGTCGATCCGGTCGGCGACGCTCGCGGGAGTGTGGCGTTCAAGCGGCGACTCGCGGTCGCGCTCGTAGCGAGCGCCATGAATGCCGCCGTTCGCGGGGAAGGGGGCCAAGCATGATGCGAGTGTCCTTCCATCTCAACGGCGTCGCCAAGACCGTCGAGGCCGATCCCGACGAGCGCGTTCGCGACATGCTCGAGCGGTTGGGCATCGTCTCGGTGCGTAATGGCTGCGACGGCCAGGGTTCTTGCGGTCTTTGCACCGTTCTGCTCGATGGCAAGTCGGTGAATACCTGCCTGCTGCTCGTGCCGCAGATCGAGGGCCGGCAAGTCGAGACCGTCGAATCGCTCGCCGAAGGCACGGCCATGTCGGCGATCCAATCGGCCTTCGTCGATACCGGCGTCGTGCAGTGCGGTTATTGCACCCCTGCGATGCTCCTGGCGACGCACGAGCTTCTGTCCGCATGTGAATCGCCCACGCGCGAGCAGATCAACGACGCCCTGTCGAGCGTCTTCTGCCGCTGCACGGGCTACGAGCAGTTTCATGCCGCTGTCGCCCTCGCGGCAGAACGGTTGCGCGATCCGAGCTTCAAGGGTGACATCGCCCCGAGCTTTCGCGACGATCTGCGGCTCGTGGGAACAGCTCAACGAAAAATCGACGGCCCCATGTTGGCACGCGGCGAGCGGGCCTTTGTCGAAGACCGCGTGGCTCCGGATACATGCCACCTGAAGATCCTGCGCAGCCCGCATGCCCACGCCTATATCAAGAGGATCGACACATCGGCGGCAGAGGCGATGCGAGGTGTCGTCCTCGTCGTTACCCACGAGAATTGTCCGGACGTCTATTACAACCAAGCCGGCCAGGGCTTTCCCGAGCCGTCGCCCTACGATCGAAAGATGCTCGGCGAGAAGGTGCGCCATGTCGGTGATCGCGTCGCCGTCGTTGTGGCCGAGTCCGTCGAGATCGCCGAACGGGCTATCGCCAAGATCGAGGTCGAGTACGACGTCTTGCCGGCCGTCTTGTCGATCGAAGCCGCCGCCGCGCCCGACGCTCCCGTTATCCACAACAGTGAGATCGAGTATGTAATCGGCGAGCCGAAGGACCTCGACAACAGTGCGGCCGATCCGCGCGACGGGAAGATTCTCTATCAGTTTCCGATCGAGGCCGATCCACGCCGCAACATCGCATCGAGAGCCGCCGGCGGCATCGGTGATGTCGAGCGAGGTTTCGCCGAGGCGGATGTCGTGATCGAACGCGAGTACGACGCGGCCCAGGTGCAATGCACGCCCGCCGAGCCTCACAGCGTCTATACACGCATGGAGGGCGGTCGGCTCGTTATCCATGCCTCGACGCAAGTGCCCTGGCACGTTCGCCGCATCGTCGCCAGCGTTCTCGGCATCAGCGAGAACAAGATTCGCGTCATCAAAGAGCGCGTCGGCGGTGGGTTCGGTGCCAAGCAGGATATCGTCCTCGAAGAGGTCGCCGCCTACTGCACCTGGGTGACGGGCAGGCCCGTGTTCTTCCGCTTCGATCGTCGCGAAGAGTTCATCGCCTCGCGGACACGCCATCCCGCGAAGGTCCGCGTCAAGCTCGGTGCGACTAGAGATGGCAAACTCACAGCAATGGACATGGAAGTCCTGGCCAACACGGGGCCCTACGGCTCGCATTGCCTGACCGTGCCGATGAACGCATGTGCCAAGACGCTGCCCCTGTTTCTGTGCGATAACGTTCGCTTCAAGACGACGGCCTATTACTCGAACATCCCGCCGGCAGGAGCCTACCAGGGCTACGGCGCGCCACAGGGTTCCTTCGGCCTCCAGCTCGCCATCGCCGAACTCGCCGACGAGCTGGGCGTCGACCCGCTCAAACTCATCGAACGCAACCGCGTCCGCGAAGGCGACATGCTCGCTATTCTCAAGTGTCTTGGCGAGGGTCGTGCCGGCAAAGCCGAACGCGTGTCGAGTTGCGGCCTCGGTCCGGCCATCGAGCAAGGCGCCAGGATGATTCACTGGGGTGACAAGCCGCAGGGTGACGATCCCGATGTCCGCATCGGCCAGGGCATGGCGATCATTCAGCAGGGCTCCGGCTTGCCGGGGCTCGACTCGGCCAACGCCGCGATCAGTATGCTGGCCGATGGTACGTTCATGTTGCTAAGTGGCGGTGCCGACCTCGGGACGGGCCTCGACACGGTTACGACCAAGATGGCCGCCGAGTGCCTCTGCGTTGACATGGATGATATCGCCCTGATCTCCGGCGACACAGATGTGACGCCTTTCGACTCCGGCGCGTATGCATCGAGTGGTACATATTTCTCCGGCGGGGCCGCTTGGAACGCCGCCGCCAATATGAAGAAGGATATCCTCCGAGTCGCCGCGGGGTTGCTCGGCGAGGCGGAGGGCGACTTGAAGCTGGTCCACCCCTCTACCGTCGTTGGGCGAAAGGGCTCAGTCTCGTTTCGCGATATCGCTCTGCACGCCGAGACGGGTACCGGCCCCGGCCAGCTCTCCGCCTCTGGCCGGTACATCACCGACAAATCGTCGTTTCCCTATGGGGCCCACTTCTGCCAAGTGGCGGTCAACACGCGCACCGGTGCCGTGGACATTCAGAAGTACTACGCCCTTCAAGACTGCGGTACGCCGATCAATCCGGAACTGGCGCTCGGCCAGATCTACGGTGCCGTCATGAAGACGATCGGGCACTCGCTCTTCGAGGAGATGGTGCTGGATGAGAAGGGTACTTGTCTCAATGCGAACCTGCGAGATTATCGCGTGCCGATGATCGGCGATCTGCCGGTCGACTTCCGCGCTGTTCTGATCGACACCAACGATCCACATGGGCCGTTGGGCTGCAAGTCCGTCGCGGAGATCGGCTGCAACGGCGCCGCTCCGGCCATCGCCGCAGCCATCCACGATGCCGTTGGCGTTTGGGTGAGGAGCTATCCGATGACGCCCGAAAGGGTCCTCCACGAACTCGACCGAGTCCGGTCAGGGGGCGTTGAGAATTGAGAATCCCGAATCGCCAAGAAACAACACGGCGGACAAGCCCAGCGGTCCAACAACGGGCTTGCCGTTTGGCGCAATAGCATGCCCTCGCCTCGCGCAACACACACGACCGCCATTCTCCTCGCCGCCGGCACCGCCACGCGCATGGGCACCGACAAGATGAATCTTCCCTACAAGGGTACGACGCTCTTTCAGCGAGCAGTCACGCCCATCGTCGATTGCTCGTTGATTCGAGAGTTGATCGTCGTTGTCCGGCCGGATGCGCGGTCGCTCGTCGAGAATGTCGATTGCACCGCAGTCGTCAACCCGCACTGGCAAGAGGGCATGGGCGTGTCCCTGCGACTGGGTGTCGCGGCAGCCGCTGAGGACGCTGACGTACTGCTTGTGTGTTTGGCCGACATGCCGGAGATCAGTGCGGGGCTGCTCGGCGAGTTGATCGATGCCTTTGGACGCTGCAAACAAAGTATCCTGACACCTTATTGTGAGGGACGAACAGGTCATCCCGTTCTGTTCGATGACTCATGGCGTTCGCGACTCGAACAGCTCGGGGGCGACGTTGGGGCGAGGCACCTGCTTCGCCAATCGCCGGATGCCGACGCGCGCTTCGAAACGACCGACCGAGCCGTTCTTTTCGATGTGGACAGCCCCGAGGATGCCCGTCTCCGCCACATCTCGGTGCGCAGCACGGCACATGCATCGACCCTCGCTGTCGCCTTGCGACGAGAAGGCATCTATTGCACGTTCATCGAGCCTGACGGCGACGACGCGCAAAGCCACGTTGGGGCGACCGTCGCCATCGGGTACCATGCCTTCGACGAAGCGCGAGTTGCGGAGATCCGCGCTTCTCTGGAAAGCGCCGATGCGTGAAAAAGTCTTGATCAAAGGGGCCGGCGAACATGCCTCGGGAACGGCGCATCGCCTGCTGCGCTGCGGCTATCGCGTCGCCATGACCGAACTACCCTGCCCGCAGGCCGTGCGGCGGACCGTCTCGTTCTGCTCCGCGGTGTTCGACGGCCGCACCACAGTCCAAGGCGTCGAAGCTGTTCTCTACGGTCTCGATGAAGTCGAATACTCGAGACCGTTCGACGCTTCGCACATCTATGTGTTCGTCGATCCCGAATGCCGACTGCGGAATCTCTGGAAACCAGACGTTGTCATCGATGCCCGGATACTCAAGCATAACCTGGACAATCATCTCGACGACGCACGCCTCGTCATCGGCTACGGCCCCGGCCTCGTAGCGGGCGAGGATGTCCACTTCGTCATCGAGACGCATCGCGGCCACGATCTCGGTCGCATCATCGACGAAGGAACCGCCGCGCCCAACACGCAAACGCCCGGCGCAATCGAGGGCCGTACGACGGAGCGTGTCCTACGCTCGCCGAGCGATGGCACATTCGAAACGTCGAGAGCCATCGGTGCCACGCTGACTCAGGGCGACGTCGTCGGGTTCGTCGATGACCACGAGGTGACCGCGACAATCGACGGCGTACTCCGCGGCCTGATCTACCCGGGCTCGCAGGTTACAACCGGGCAGAAGATCGGCGACGTTGATCCACGCGGGGATGCCGGATCGCGTGACACACTCTCCGACAAGACGAGAACGATCAGCGGCTCGGCCTTGGAGATCATCTGCTCGTTCTTCGAGGCGTGCCCGGCGGCCGGATCGTGATCGACTTGACGACGGACACCTTGATTGACGCGTTCAATCTGCGGCGCAATCGCTACGTGTTTCTCATCGGCGGCGGCGGCAAGACGACGACCTTGCGAACCCTCGCAAAGCACCTGTCGCAGTCAGGCAAGACGGTCCTTGCCACGACGAGCACGCACACGATGCGGCCCCCGGCCGACTTCTGCGAGCATGTCGTGATCGAGGATCGGCTGCCCGACGCGATCGCGAAGCTCCGCACGGCTTTCCGCTCGAAACGGCTCGTCACGCTTGGCAAGGCGCTTGTCGGCCCTAGCGACAAGCTGGCGGGTTTCTCCGCTGAACAGCTCGACGAAGTGCGCCACGAGCAGATCGCGGATTACATCCTTGTCGAGGCCGACGGCTCGGCGGGCCGACCGCTCAAGGCGCACCACGACTACGAGCCGGTTCTCTCCACAAAGGCGGACCTCGTGATCGCCATCGTCGGCGTCGATTGCGTTGGCCGTCCCTTGACCGATCAGCATGTCCATCGCGCCGAGCGGTTTGAGTCGCTCGTGGGGTGTCCAAGCGGCGAGAACGTCACGCCGCAAGATGTGGCGAGGATCATCCTCCACCCTCTCGGCTACCTCAAGGACGCCGACGACGCCACCGAGGTCATCGTACTCATTACCAAGGTCCGATCAGTGGAAGATCGACGCACCGGCCATCAACTGGTGGCCGCGCTTCGGGCAGCGGGCAACGCCGGTCGCATCCAGCGAATCATCTTGGCCGAGTTCACCGGCCCGAATCCACAGCTTGACGTTCACGGCTTCGATCTCGGCTAGTGCGTCGCCACACACGAATCTGCGGGTCGAGGAGGCTCCAACGTCTCTGTGGCACCGGCGTCCCGCCGGTGGGGCCACAG
>CAYYPB010000009.1:0-5811 GCA_964473405.1 uncultured Planctomycetaceae bacterium | reverse complement strand
GCCACAGACAGACAGCCATCGAACGATGAACCCGCAGAAGCGACTGTGGTCATGCACTGGCTGCCTGTGGTGGAAGCTGCACGGTGAGTTTGGCCTGCCGCGAAATCCGTGGGGGGCCGGGGCGTCGCGTGAGACTGCGCCGTGGTCGAAGGACGACAAGGCTGCTAGGATTCCGAGTGCGGGCGGGCCTGCATCGCCGGGCTGGAAACCTCCCCCGCAGGCCCCCGATGACGGGAACACGACTCATGAAGCTCTGCCAGTTCTACCGCTCCGCCTCCGAGCGCGATGCCGACCTCGCGATGCGAAGGCCACGGTTCGCCCGGCTGGGACTCGTCGAAGGCAACGCGGTCGCCGTCGTGCGGGGGCCAGACGGCAAGGCGACCGAGGGGGTCGATCTGCCTGATCTCCTAGAGGCGGACACGGGCGTTTCGGCCGGCCACCCGGCGACAACCGACGAGCGACACGCCCTTGCCGACGTTTTTTTGGCACCACCGGTCATTCGTCCCCGTGCGATGCTGGACTTCTACACGTTTGAGCAGCATGTCAAGACCTGCCGGGCCAAGCGCGGTCTGGACGTCGTTCCGCAGTGGTATCGCATCCCCGCCTACTACAACTCGAATGCCTCGGCCCTGTTCGGCGATGGGCAGCGCGTTCCGTTTCCGCCCGATGAAGATCGGCTGGACTACGAACTCGAACTCGCCTGCGTCATCGGCAAGCCCTGTCGCAACGTGCGGGAATCCGAAGCGCAGCAGGTCATCGCGGGCTACACGATTCTCAACGATTGGTCTGCCCGATCTCGACAGGCCGAGGCGATGGTCATCGGTCTCGGGCCAGCCCCCGGCAAGGACCACGCATCGTCGCTCGGCCCGTACCTCGTGACGCCGGATTCGATGCCCGACCCGCGAGACCTCGGCATGAGGGCGTACGTCAACGGCGAACTCTGGAGCGAGGGCAACAGCGGCTCGTCACAGTTTACGTTCGCGCAGATGATCTGCTTCGCGAGTCGATGTCGAACGCTCTTCGCAGGCGATGTCCTGGGATCCGGCACGGTCGGAAGCGGCTGCGGGCTGGAGCAGGATCGTTTTCTCAGCCCCGGCGATCGCGTTCGCCTGGAGATAGACGGCCTGGGCTCGCTGGAAAACGAACTCTACATCGAGGAAGATGAGGCTCGATCTTGAGACCGATGAAGCCCTGCTCTGACGGGTCGATGAATCACGAGCCAAGCCCACGGATGTCCATCCAAGGCCCAAGCATCGGGATACTCGGGCCTTGGATGGACATCCGTGGGCTTCGGGCCAGACAACGCACTGGAATATAGTCATGCTGCAACGCCACGCACTCGGAAAATTTCCCCCCAAGCCGCACACCGCGTTCCGCGACGACGGCAAGCTGCTCATGGAAGTCTGCGTCACGCGCGAAGGCTTCGATGGGCCCTTCTCGATCCTCTACTACAGAACGTCGCCCACCGACGAGACCGTCGTAGAGCCGTATGAAGTCCCCGGCTTCTGTCAGTTCACCGTCGTTGAAGATCGCGACCTGCGCCGCCGCCACATGCGCGGGGCCGACGTCAAGCCCGGCGGTGACTTCCTGACGGCCCGTCGCATGCTGCTGGTTAACGACGATGTGCAGATGAGTGTCTGCAAGCCGACCGCCTCGCCGGGGCCGTTCTTTGCCAATGGCGACGGCGACGAGCTCTACTTCGTCACGGCCGGCAGCGGTTTCGTCGAGAGCATCTATGGCATCCTGCCGTTCGCCAAGCATGATTATGTGTTGATCCCCAAGGCCACGCCCTATCGCATCCATCTCGACGGAGACGTCGGCACGCTGCTCATCTTCGAGGGTCGTCCGCGACTGGGAATCCCCGGCGACTATCGCAATAAGTGGGGCCAACTCACCGACTATGCGCCCTACACCCATCGAGACTTTCGGCTGCCGACGGAGCTATTGAAGTTCGACGCAGCGCGGCACGGCCCCGGCCCCTATGATCTCATCGTCAAGCGCTGCGACGCTTTGTCGGTCCATCGGCATGCCGCGTGGCCCTACGACGTTGCTGGCTGGGACGGGGCGATCTATCCCGTCGCCTTCAACATCCACGACTTCCAACCCAAGACGGGCCTCGTGCATCTGCCGCCGACGATCCACACGACGTTCGCAGGCGTCGGATTCGTCGTCTGTTCGTTCGTTCCGCGTATGGTGGATTTTCACGGCAAGGCCGTGCCTTGTCCCTACGGTCACGCCAGTGCGGACATGGACGAGATCATGTACTACGTCGACGGCAACTTCACGTCGCGCAAGGGTATGGCCCCCGAGGCGATCAGCCTGCATCCGGCCGGCATCCCCCACGGCCCGCACCCCGGGGCTTACGAGCAGTCGATCGGCACGAAGGACACGGCCGAACTGGCCGTGATGTGCGACACCTACAAGCCGTTGCGCAGGACCACTGAGGCCCTGGCTATCGAAGACAACGACTACCACACGACTTGGATCGAGTGAGCCATATGTTCCACGACAAGCAGAAAATCGACACCGACTGGCAAGCGATCTACAAGCTCGCCACATCGTTTCTCCAGCCGCGACCGATCGCACTGGTCTCGACCGTATCGAAGGCCGGCGTGCGCAACCTCGCGCCGTTCAGCTTCTACAATATGGTTTCAGCCAATCCACCCGTCGTGATGTTTGCGCCGTCCTATCAGCGTGACGGTGTCGCGAAGGACTCTCTTCGCAACGTCGAGGAAGTTGGCGAGTTTGTCATTGCCACCGTGACCGAGGCCCTGGCCGAGCGCATGAATCAATGCGCGTTCGCGTACGCGCCGGACGTGGACGAGTTCGAGGCCTCGGGCCTGACGCCTCGGGCTGCAAAGCGCGTCAAGCCGGCCTGCGTGGCCGAGTCGCCGGTGAACATCGAGTGCGAGTTGATGGAGATCAAGCGATTCGGCGAGGCGCCGGGGGCCGGCTGCGCGATCTTCGGTCGCATCGTGGCCCTGCACATCGACGATGCCGTCCTCGCCGCCGACGGTCTGGTCGATCCGGCTAAGTTGCAGGCGATCGGCCGCATGGGACGGCAGACCTACAGCAAGACGACGGACAACTTCGATCTGCCGCGACCCACGCAACACTGAGGACCGCACGATGCCAACCGTCGCGCCAGGACTGACGACAACAAAATCGCCGTTCATCGAGCAGGCCCAGGCCAAGGGTGAACTGTATATCGAACAGCCCTACGCGCTATACAGCGATGAGAACCACGAGACTTGGCGAAGCCTCTACGTGCGAATCCTGCCGAGATGGCGAAAGTATGCGACGCCCCAGTTCCTCGATGGGATCGACAAGCTCGCCCTGCCGGCGGACAGGATCCCGCGACTCGACGAGATCAACGCGTTTCTCCATCCGCTCAGCGGATTCTCGGCCAAGGCCGTCAGCGGCTATGTGCCGGCGTTCATGTTCTTCGACTGCCTCCGCAATCGGGCATTCCCTACCACGGTCACGATCCGCGACGGTAGCACGCCGGACTACTTGCCCGAGCCCGACATTTTTCACGACGTCGCCGGTCACGTCCCCATGCACACCGACCGCGTCTTCGCCGACGTGCTCGTTCGGTTCGGCGAGGTGGCCCGTGCCGCCGCCCAACGCGCAGGCCAAATCACCGATCGAGAGGAGCGCACGCGCTGCCTCACGAGCATTATCAAAGCGATGGCTCGGTTCTTCTGGTTTACGATTGAGTTTGGTTTGATGAAACGCGGCAGCGAATTGCGTGTCTACGGGAGCGGACTGCTGAGTTCCTATGGAGAGATCGAGCATTGCATCACGTCGCCCGACGTGCAGCGGTTCGATTTCCGTTTGGAATGGGTCATCAACCAGTATTTCGAGATCGACCACTATCAGCCGCTGCTATTCTTCGTGGATTCGTTCAAGCACTTGTTCGATCAGGTGGATGAGTTGGAACGTTGGATGAAGGAGGGCAAGCTGAACAACGTCAGCCCCGGCGAACCGCATGTGGACCAGGCCGACCTCGATTCATTCCTCTCGGCAAGTGCCACCGAGCATCCCTAGCAAGGTAGCGATCCACACCTGCGGAAGAGCCGCGGGCTTCGGCCCGCGCGGCAGTTCCCTTCGATGGGGCGCCATTCTTTGCCGTAGGACCGCGTCCCGGCGCGCCGGGAAAGCCCGCGGCTCGTTGGCTACAGCGCGTCGATCTTCGCCGCGAGAATGAAATCGCTCTCAGTCAGGCCGTCGATCTTGTGCGTCCAGATGTCGACGCGGACCTTACCCCAGGTCAGATAGAGGTCGGGATGGTGGCCCTGCTCTTCGGCGAGTGCTCCGATGCTGTTGACCTTGGCCAACGCTTCCACAAAATCTGGAAACGTCAACGACTTGCTCAGATGGTGGCCATCCACGACCTCCCAGCCGACCAACTGGCCGAGCAGTGTGTGGACCCGCTGCGGCGAAAGCGGTGGAACCCATCCCTGGCACGGTTCGCATTGTTGCGTCTTCAGTTCTGACATCTGGCTCCCTTTCAATCCCGGGTCGTGCTAGAGGTTGCCGCGTCGGGCCTGCTCCTGCTCGATTGAAACGAACAGCGCCTTGAAATTGCCCACGCCGAATCCCTGCGATCCATGCCGCTCGATGATCTCGAAGAACAGCGTCGGACGGTCTTGCAGCGGTTGCGTGAAGATCTGGAGCAGGTAGCCGTCTTCGTCGCGATCCACCAGAACCCCCAACTCCTGCAAGCTGTCCATGTCCTCGCCGATGTCACCCACGCGATCGCGCAGTTGGGCATAGTAGGTGTCCGGCACGTGGAGGAAATCGACGCCGCGACGCTTCAACTCGCAGACCGCCGTACGGATGTCCTTCGTGGCCATCGCCAGGTGTTGAACGCCGGCCCCCCGGTAGTAGTCGAGGTACTCGTCGATCTGGCTTCGCTTCTTGCCCTCGGCCGGTTCGTTCAGCGGGAACTTGATCTTCCCGCCGCTGCCCTGCATGACCTTGGACATGAGCGCGGTGTACTCGGTGCTGATGTCGTCGTCGGTGAAATGCGTAAGCTGCGAGAATCCCATGACCTTCTCGTAGAACTTGGCCCAGTAGTCCATCATGCCGAGTTGCACATTGCCGACGATGTGGTCGATCGCCGCCAGGCCGACGCCGGTGGACTCGTAGCCCTGGATTGGAGCGAAGCCCGGCGCGAATGTCCCGTGATAGCCGCTGCGTTCCACGAACCGATGGATCGTCTCGCCGTATGTCCGAATCTCCCCGACGCGCAGTTCGCCATGCTCGTCCTTCAGCACCGTCGGCGGTTGGACCACCGTGGCGCCGCGCTGCTTCACCGCGGCCATCGCCGCTTCCACGTCCGCTACCGACAGGGCGATGACCTTGACGCCGTCGCCGTGCAGGGTGCAATGCCGGCTGATCTCGTGGTCGGGCGTCAAGGCGCTGGTCAGCACGAGGCGGACCTTTCCCTGCTCGAGAACATAGCTTGCCCGATCGCGGACGCCTGTATCCAGCCCCGAGGAGGCGACGGGCTGAAACCCGAAGACCTTGTCGTAGTAATGAGCGGCCTGCCGCGCGTTGCCGACGTAGAACTCGACATGGTCATAGCCCCCGATGGGCAGAAAATCGCTCATGGCTCGAAACTCTCCGAACTCGAAAGCATCACATGGATCGGCCCAACATCAGGGCCCGCAGATCATAGCGCCACGGAAGCCCCCCCGCCATGGGCACATGGCAGTCTGGGCGAGGTTGATCAGAGCGCCAGCGCAGCGAGCCGGGCCGTCCTCGGCCCCGGCCTTCGTGGATTGGCCGTACGTCAAATGATCC
>CAYYPB010000008.1:0-15610 GCA_964473405.1 uncultured Planctomycetaceae bacterium | reverse complement strand
TTTCTCGGTGGTCTGCTGTCGCGCCAGAGACCCCCAGAGCTCGTCCTCCAGAACGCAGCCCCCCGGGTCTGCTACGAGCCCCCCCCCTCGAAAGCCGATACCACGAGTAGCCGCAAAGGGGCGGCTTGCCTAGGGGAATACTGCGGATGTGCGGAATCGCTGGAATCGTCGAGCAGGGCGCGATCGGCTTGGATGCCCATTCCGCGCTGGGTCGGATGCTCAACCGCCTCCAGCATCGCGGCCCGGACGACAGCGGGACGCATCTTTCGTCCGACATCGCCTTGGGCCACCGCCGGCTGAGCATCATCGACCTGGCCACGGGCCGTCAGCCGATCGCCAACGAGACCGAAACCGTCTGGGTGGTCGTCAATGGGGAGATCTACAACTTTGCGGCGCTTCGCGAGGGGTTGATCGGCCGGGGGCACAACTTTCGGACGGCAAGCGACGCTGAGTGTCTGGTGCATCTCTACGAGGATCACGGTCCGGCGTTCGTGGAGCGTCTCAACGGCATGTTTGCCCTGGCGCTCTGGGACGCCTCGCGCCGACGGCTCGTGCTGGCTCGCGATCGGCTCGGCGTCAAGCCGCTCTACTATTCCGTCGCGGGCGGGCGTCTCGTGTTTGCCTCTGAGTTGAAGGCCGTACTGGCCGTGCCGAATGTCACCGCCGACATCGATCCGACGGCGATGGTCGACTATTTGACATACGGCTACATCCCCTCGCCGAAGACGATCTTCAAGCAATGTCGCAAGCTTGAGCCGGGGCATCTCCTGGAGTTCCAGGATGGCCGCCATGCGGTGCGGCGCTACTGGGATCTTCAGCATCGGGGCCACGACGATCGCTCGACGGACGAGATCGCCTCCGACGTCTGGCAACAGCTCAAGCAGGCCACGCGCAGCCGGCTCGTCGCCGATGTGCCCGTGGGGGCGTTTCTCAGTGGCGGGCTCGATTCCGGTGCGGTCACTTCGGCCATGTCGCAAATGTCCTCCGAGCGGATCGTCACGGTGACCTGCGGCTTCCGCGAGAAGGGCTTCGACGAACGCCGGCACGCTCGAGCGCTGGCCGAGAAGATCGGCGCCGAGCATCACGACGGCCTCGTCCGGCCTGACGCCGCGGGCATCGTGGACACGCTGGCGTGGCATTTCGACGAGCCGTTCGCGGATGCGTCGGCGGTCCCGACCTACTATCTGTCGCAGCTTGCCCGTCGATTCGTGACGGTCGCGCTATCCGGCGACGGCGGCGACGAGACGATGGCGGGATACCGGCGCTATCGATTCGATCAGTACGAGGACGCGCTGCGACGCTGGGTGCCCGGCGGCATTCGGCGGACGCTCATCGGTCGAATCGCATCGGCCTGGCCCGAGCGTCCTTGGGTTCCTCGGCCGCTCCGAGCAGCCGCCACTTTGCGAAATGTCGCCGTCGATGCCGCGACGGCCCACGGTCTGTCGGTGGCGACGCTGCATCCTTCGGAGGCGGTCTCGCTGCTCGATCCGGACTTTGCGCGAGAGGTGCGGGGCTACGATCCGCTCGATCACATACGCCGGCACTTTGATCGCTGCGACGCGCCGGACCTGCTGTCGAAATGTCAGTATGTCGACATTCGCCTGGGGCTGGGCGACGGCATCCTCACGAAGGTGGATCGTGCGAGCATGGCCCACGCGCTCGAGGTTCGCTCGCCGATGTTGGACTATCGCTTCGTCGAGTCCGTCTGGCGCATCCCGCCGAGCCGTCGCATCCAGGGCCGGCACGGGAAGATCCCCCTGCGGCGGGCCGTGCTGCATCATGTGGGCGAGGCCGCGGCGAATCGGCCCAAAGCGGGGTTCGAGGTGCCGCTGGATGCGTGGTTCCGCGGCCCACTTCGCGAGCGCGTCAGTGATCGCCTCATGCACCTGGGGGCCGCGTCACACACCTGCCTGTCGTTGCGCGAGATAGGGGCCGTCTGGCGGCGGCATCTGTCCGATCGCCGGGATTGTGGCCCGACGCTCTGGAAGCTGATGATGTTCGATGCCTGGTGCGAACGCATCGCGTCGTTGGTCCGTCAACCGTCGCGTGAGACGCCGCGCGAGGTGCCCCGTCGGGGCCAGGGGGCCGCCGCGTGCATCCCCTGCTAGCCAGACGGCTCGTCCTGCCGATCCACGAGTTTCTGCTGGGGCGTCCTACTCTGCGCGTTCTGCGCGAGATGGAGGCGTCCCAGTGGTGGTCCGCCTCGCAGCTCCGGGAGTTGCAGACGGCCAAACTGCGACGGTTGCTGGGCCATGCGTCGCGCATCAGTTCGTTCTATCGCGATCGCATCTACTCCGCCGGCATCGATCCGGGGCGACTGACGTTGGAGGACTTGCCGCGCATCGCGCCGCTCAGCAAGGCCGACATCTGCGCTCACGGCGCCGAGATGATCGACGCGGACGCCGCCTCCCGCATGACTCCCTACACGACCGGCGGCTCGACGGGCGAGACGCTGCATTTCAAGATCGATCGCGGTCGACAAGCGGCGGACCAGGCTGCCCGGGCGCGAACGCGTCACTGGTTTGGCATCGCGCCGGGCGAGCGGGAGCTGTATCTCTGGGGGTCGCCCGTGGAACTGGCGGCGCAGGATCGGCTCAAGCTGCTCCGCGACCGGCTGACGAACCACAGGCTGCTCAGTGCGTTCGACATGACGCCGGGCCGGATGTCACGCTATCTGGGTGAGATCGGTCGGTTCGACCCGGTTCATATCTTCGGCTATCCGAGCAGTCTCGCACGGCTCGTGCGTCACGCTCGCCAGTGCGGTCGGCGGCTCGGCGGCCGATCGCTCAAGGCCGTCTTCACGACGGGTGAACTGCTGCTGGTCGAGGATCGGGCGATCATCGAAGAGGCCGTCTCGGTGCCGGTCGCCGATGGCTACGGCTCGCGCGAGGCCGGGTTCATCGCCCATCAATGTCCCCGGGGCCGCTATCACGTCACGATGGAGAGCATGGTTGTGGAGCTTCTGGACGTCGACGGCCAACTCGTCAGTGGCGGCGATTCCGGAGAAGTAACGGTGACGCACTTGGACGCGATGGGCATGCCGTTCATCCGCTATCGAACGGGCGATCTTGCCCGATGGTCGGCCGAACCGTGTGCCTGCGGCCGCGCGATGGCGTGTCTGGATATTGTTGAGGGCCGCAAGACGGACATGCTCCACACAGCGGACGGCGGCTACGCGCACGGCCTTTCGGTGATCTACGTCCTGCGAGCCGAGCCCTGCGTTCGCGAGTTCAAGGTCGTGCAGCAGGCCGATCTGTCGTTGGACGTGTCGGTCGTCGTCGATGGGGTGCTGGACGAACTGCGACAGCAGGCGCTGCGCAGCCAACTGCGGCATCGCATCGGACAGGATGTTGATGTGCGACTCGAAGTCGTCGCCGAGATCGAGCCCGACCCCTCGGGCAAGCATCGTCACATTGTCAGTCGCGTGTAGGGACTCGTCGTGCTTCTGTCGCGCGAAGGCGTTCCACCCGGCTTGCCGTTTGGCGGACAGCGCTAGCGCGTCTTGCTTTTCACCGGAATCTTGCTCGCGATGTTGGCGAACTGGGACTTGTCGTAGGTGTCGCCTTCGATGAGTTGTCGCGTCAGCATGTCCTCGCCGAATGCCCTGAAGACGTGGGCGCGGAAATCTGCCAGCCAGCGTACGGCGACGATTCCGGTGAACGAGGCGGCCAGCGCGATTACGAGCGTCGTCACATCCGCCCCGTGGGACGCCATGCCGAAATGGAGGGTCTCGAGGGCGACGCTCATGAGGCCGGTGGTGGCGACCATGGCGACGAGTTGGCGACGCCACGACCCGCCGGCTCGACGGGCCATCAGTATCGCCAGGCAGACTCCGACCGCACCGTAGCGCAGCACCTCGCCGCTGATGTCGTAGAAGGCGTCGTTGGGGCGGCTGGCGAAGTGCCAAGCGAACGGGACCGTGCAGAATCGCTTGTCCAAGTCGGCCGTGGCCGATGCCGTCTGGAAATCGAAGGGCACGAGTTCGTAGAGTAGGACGGTCGCCAGCGTCAGGACCGTTGCCACGACGGCCATGCGCGGCGGCACGAGCGAGCTGGGACCGCAGGCGGGACGGTTGTGCCACAGTTCGGTCTTGGCTGAGAACTTCACCACAGCGCAGCCGAGCAGCCAGCCCGCGATCCCGCAGTAGAAATGGGACGTATCCACGCCATGCGAAATCAGAAAGACGCGGATCACCACGACCATCATGGCCAGCGAACAAACGACGAATCCGATCCAGGCGAACTTCACGCCGCGACGGCGGAATTGTGGTGCGAGCCCCATCGCCAGCAGGATCGTGAGCCCCGCGTAGCTCGCCACATCCACGGCACGGTCTATCGCGTATTCCCAACGAACCCGGGGTAGTTCTTGCATTCCTCTTCGGCGGCCGGCGTCGACCTCGCGAGCCACACGCTCTTCGAGCCCCTGCCAGCCTGCCAGCGGGCTCAACTCGGCGTGCCGAACGTCGGCGGCCGTGTGGTATGGGTCCACGACGACGTCATAGGGACGCAGGTGCAGCAGCAGAATGAGGCACGCCAGCGCCTTGGCCGCCGTGAGCGGCCAGTTGCGGGCTGCCGCGAACTGGCCGCGGCTTAGCACGCGTGTGATCTCGGCCATCCAAACGCCGACAACCATCACGCCGAGCCAAGCACCGAGCCCGTTCGCGACGACATCGAGCCACGACGAGACGCGCGACGAGACCCACAGTTGGCCGAACTCCACGCCGTAGCTCAGCAGCCCCGCCGCCAGGACGGTTGCCGCACCGCAGAGGAGCTTGCTTCGCAGTTGTCTCAGCCCGGAGATGAAGCAGAGCCCCCCCAGGGGCATGTACAGGCTGATGTTGGCGAAGATGTCCGCCATGTTGCCGTGGGCGATTTTCAGGCCGAGGACCGTGCCGCTTCTCGGCGCGGTCGAGGCGGGGCGGGCAAAGTCGAACGGCACGAACGAGACATAGACAACCATCAGGACATAGACGACGAGCAGCATGTCGCCGAGGTGGCGATGCACGACGCGGATGATCGGCTCGTCGGAAATGCGGTCTTGTGGTTCGGGCATACGCTCGTGCGCTCCGGTCGGTACGGTCTCCGATCAGTTCATCGGTCCGTCCGCAGCGCCGCCCCATGTCGGCGGGACGTTACCGGCCTCGACCTTGCCAGAAGGGATAGTAGCGCGGGTCGCGGCGATGCTCATAGTCGCGGGGGAACAGCGGAACGTCCGTATCTCGCCACGGGCTGGGCTGCAGGTCCGGCTCGCCGGTGTCCTGCTTGGCCAAGTTCCAAATCGCGTCACGGGCGAGGTTTCGGAGCCCCAGCTGAGCCCTGAAATCAGCCTCGCGCACAACCGAGGTCGGGCCCTGTTCCTCGATGAGTTGCTCGGTGAGGGACGGATCCAGCGTCACCGGGCTGCGAAACGCGGCCATCGGTTCACGCTTCTCGGCGTCCCAGAGACCGCCGATATACTCGGCGTCGGAATCGGTGTCGACGACTTTCGCATAGATGAAGCACAGACCGCAGTTCTGAGCCACGGCCGCCTGGAGAACCGCGTCGGCGTCGTAGCCTCGCGGGTCAAGCCCGAGGCCACGCGGGAAGACGAC
Source organism: uncultured Planctomycetaceae bacterium (assembly GCA_964473405.1). Lineage (GTDB taxonomy): Bacteria > Planctomycetota > Phycisphaerae > UBA1845 > UTPLA1 > CAYYPB01. Next base: position 10,020 of record CAYYPB010000008.1, on the reverse strand, counting down.
CTCGCGAATCGCGGGCAGGGCGTCCAGGAGATGATTCCAGGGGATCGCGTGGTGTGTAGCGATCTCGGTCAGGCGCAGCAGACGATCGCTGCTGCCAGCCGCGGTGAAGGCGTCGATTCGGATGACGGCCAGGCCCGTGGGGAACCGCCCTCGGGGGGCGTCGGTCGCCAGCATGACGCTGCCGGCTTCTTGCTTGAGATCGGCGGGTAGCCCGATGTCTTCGGCTCGGACAGAGGCCTCGACGTCTTGGCAGGGCACGGCGAACTTGACCGGCGGCTTGGTCTGTGAGCAGCCGATGGCCAGGATTGCCACGAGCATCGCCGGCATGGCGAATCGGATGGGTGCCGCAAAGCATGGAGCGGTCATTTGTGCAGCCCTCGGGGCGACGATTCCACGCCGGCATCGAGCATCCGACGCGGTACCTGTCATTCTCGGTCCGTCAGTCAGACTTATCGGGGCACGGCCAGCGCGACTTTCGTCCGCATTTGCTCTACCTTGCGGTTTTCGGTAGCGCTCTCTTTCTCAGTTCACGATTCTCAATTCACCGTTCTCTCTGTCGGCCCGATAACATCGCACGATGCTCGATGAGGGTCATAACTCAGGTGAGTCGCTCACTCGTCCGATACCAATAGCGATCCAAATGAGGAACACTATCGCGTGACGACCCAGACTCTGCTCGCTATCGATATCGCCGCTGCACCCACGTTGCCGAACGTGGTGTGCCCACCGTTGACAGAGGCGGAGGTGAACCCGCCGGTCGGTCCGGGCTCTATCATCGGCCGCTGCCTGCTGAATCTGCCGCGCGCGATCTGGATGTTGCTGGATATCGTTATCGTCTGCGGCGGCACGGTGCTGGGCCAGTCGCTGTTCGTCTGGTGGTCGCCGGCCATCGATCCGCTTTCAAAGTACAACCTCTGGATCGCCGGCATCGTCTTGGCCTCTGCCGTCGTTCTCGCCGCTGGGATGTTCGGCCTCTACGAGCCTGCTACGCTCTGGTCGCGATCCAGGATTGTCGCCCGATGCCTTCTGACCGTCACCGTGGCCATGGCCATGACCTGGCTCGTGATGCACCTGTTCATGTACTCGGAGATCAGTCGCCGCGCCGCCGCCACGGGCGTCTGCTTCTTTCTCGTGACGGCATCGACCATACGACTCCTGGCGCACTGCGCCGTGCGGGATGTGCGACGCGGCCTGCTCGTTCTGGGGCAAGGCCCGCTGACGGGCTCGATCGTGCGTTCTGTGCGGCGAGGTTCCGTGCCGGGCTATCGGCTCGTGGGTGTGGTGACGGACGAAGGCGATGCGGCGGGGGAGCATGGTCTGAGCGATATCCCTGTCGTCGGCGGAATCGACGACATCGGGAAGCTGTGCGGCGATCATGACGTTGCCGAGGTCGTTGTGGCCGAAGCGGTGTCTGGCTGCCCTCGCCATCTCGGTGCGGCGTTGGCCTGTCTGCGGCTCGGTTGCCGCGTGACCGACGAGACGACCTTCTACGAGACGACCTACGGCGAGGTGCCGGTTTCGCACATTACGCCGGCTTGGTTCCTCACCGCCGATCTGAAAGGCCAGCGGCAGGATCACGCCGTGGCCAAACGCGTGCTCGACGTGGTCGTCTCGGCCGTTGGGCTGTTGCTGACTGCGCCGGTACTGCTGTGCATCTCGTTGCTGATCCTGACGCGCGAACGCGGGCCCGTTTTCTACTCGCAGACGCGTCTTGGGAAGGCGGGCCGCCCGTTCACCCTGTACAAGATCCGGACGATGCGCAGCGACGCCGAGGCCGGCGGCACGACTTGGGCGCAACCGGACGATCCGCGCGTCACGGCGATAGGCCGATGGCTGCGACGGTTGCGGTTGGATGAGTTGCCGCAGTTGTGGAACATCCTCAAGGGGGACATGTCGCTCGTGGGCCCCCGACCCGAGCGCCCCGAGTTCGTGGAACCGCTTTCGACGTTGATCCCGTTCTATGCCGAACGCCATCTCATCAAACCGGGGCTGACCGGTTGGGCTCAGATCAACTACCGATACGGCTCGACAGTCACCGACGCCCGCAGCAAGCTCCAACTCGACCTCTACTACGTTAAGCACACCTCGCTCGAACTCGACCTCATCATCCTGCTGCGAACCTTCGGCACGTTCTTCCTCGGGTCTCGCTGAAACCCCCCGCTCTGCGGGGGAGACCACGCGGCCGACGGACCGACAGGCGATTCCCCCGGCGGCGCCGGGGGCTGGGGGAGAGGTCTACCAACGGGATTCGTCGGGCGACGGTCTCGCCATTCGCCAGGCGTCCCACCGGCGTTCGTGCCAATCCAATTCCTTCGCCGTGATGATCTCGGCCGGCACCTCGATGAAGGACAGCGAGTCCGGCTCGCCCGTTCGGACGATGCGGGCCGCTGCTCGGATCGCCTCATCCACTGCCTGGAAGTAGTCGAACGCGATGATGGCGTCGATTTCTCCTGAGCGGAGTCGATCGAAGTGATCGGGCGAGCCATTGCACAGGATCAGTCCGCAGCTCGGCGGCAGGAGCCGCTGGGTGGGCTTGATCGTCCGAAGCGGCCAGTCGTCCAGATAAACCCAGCAGCCGGTTCTGGGGTAGCTCTTGGCCTTCACGGTGACCAGGCGGGATGCTTCGAGCGGATCGTCTCGGCAACCGTACTCGGCGATCAGTTTGGTGTCGTGGATCGTGGCCAGCTCATCCTTGAACCCGATGCGACGTCGCCGGGAGGACGTCTCGTCCATTCCCGAGTGCAAGAGCATCACCGTCTTGGTTCGGTCTTGTGTCGCGATGGCGCAGGCGGCGGCCGCCAATCGCCCGATCTGCGATTCGGAAGGGCCACAGTGGATGGCCCGGCGCGAGTCTCGGATGTCGCGGGCGATGGTCACGACCAGTTTGCCGTCGATGACGAACGCGTCGACGAGGCTTCGGATGGCGGCGGCGTTGATGGGGACGATGCAGAGTGCATCGAACTCTCGTTGCTTGATCGATCGGAGCAAAGCCTGCTGGGCCGTCGGTGATCGCGATTCCGGAACGAGGAAGTCCACCGTGGCGTAAGCGTTCTCGTGGGTGAAGCGGATCGCGGCGGCTCGGAGGATCGCCGACGAGGGGCTGTCCTTCGACTCGCCGACGACGAGGATGTGGACCTTCTCGCGTCCCGGCTGACGGGCGGGCGGTTGTGGTTCGCACGCCGACAACAGCGTGACGATGAGGATCGCCGGCACGAGGGCCTTGAATCGATTGGCTGCTGACATGATGGGCGTTTCCTCGGATGAACCCTGGTCTCTTCACGAGCATGGCGGTGATCGGCGGCCGGTCATCTGCGCGCCGTTCAAGGCCGGCGTCGTAATCTCGACGCGCGAACACAGAGTCCGCCGATCGTCATGCCGACGAGGTTGCCGCAAAGATCGGCCGCGTAGTCGCCCCATTCGCACGATCGGCCGAAGATCGGTTGCGTTGTTTCGTCCAGGGCTGCGTAGGCCGCCAGGAACGCCACGCCGAGCCACCAGGATTTCAACGTGAAGCGTCGATTTGGCCCGGCGGCGCGCCAGCAGGTGACGCTTCCCAGGGCCAGGAAACCGGCGAAATGCAGAACGTAGTCCGGGATCGGGGGGCGTCCGGGCGCGCCGGGCGGCAAGTGTGTGACGAAGAATGCGGCCGACAGGCTGGCAGCCCAAAGCCAGGTGCGCAGGTCCGGACGTCGGGCGATCATCTACGTCTCCAGCGGTGCCGCCTTCTCGGTCGGCGGAGGGGCTGTCCTCTGCGCGGTCGGCAGTGGGGCGGTGTTCGAGGCCTCGTCCGGCGGAATCCGGGCGGCGGATTCGGATGGCTGTCGCGCGCTGGATACCGCCTGTGTGGCGGAATCGGGGATGGCTTGGTTCACGCGAGCGGCGGCGGTCGATGTCTCGTCGTTCGATTCCGGAGCGTTAACGTTGTCGGTCCCCGAGAGGAGGGTGATCAACTCGTCCGCCAGCGCCAGATAGTCGGTCGCGCCGTTGCTGCGTGGGGCGTACTGGAAGATCGACTGACCGTAGCTGGGCGACTCGGCCAGCTTGATGTTCCGGCGGATGCGGGCGTTGAATATCCTCGCGTCTCGCCAGGGGACGGGCGTGCCGTGCGAGGAGGAGATGAACTCGTCGAGATCGGCGGTAACCTCGCCGGACAGTCGCGTGCCGGCCTCGTGCATGCACATGACGATGCCGGTGACGCTGAGGGCCGGATTGAGCCGCTGACTGACCAGTGAGATCGTCTCGAACAGCTTTCCGACGCCCTGGAGTGCGAGGAAGTGCGGCTGCATCGGGATGATGACGCGATTCGCCGCAGTCAGTGCGTTGAGCGTCAAGACGCCGAGCGAGGGCGGGCAGTCCAGCAGCACGGTGTCGAACGGCCAGGCATGGGATGCGAGGACGTCGCGCAGGATCATCTCGCGGCCGACGACGCTGACGAGTTCGGTTTCGGCTGCGGCGAGATCGATTTGCGCCGGGATGAGCGAGATCGTCGGTGAGTAAGGATGGATCGCCGAGCGAAGCGGCAACTCTTTGGTGAGGACTTCGTAGATGCCGGCCCCGCCTGCTTCGTCGTCCATGCCGAAGTGCGTGGTGAGGTGGCCCTGCGGATCCATGTCGATCAGCAGAAGGCGTTGCCCTCTTTGGGCTAGCGCGGCTCCCAGATTCGCGGCGGTGGCGGTTTTGCCGACGCCGCCCTTCTGGTTGATGATCGCGATGCACTCCATTGCACTCACCCCGTGCCGGTCGTCTGCTTTGCGGAGGCGGCTGCGCCGCGAAGGCCACCGATGCCTTGGCTTGAATATACCGGTTTTCCTGGCGATCAGCCAGTGGTGAGGTGAGAGCGGATTCACCGAGGGGATACAAGCGACATTTCACAGGAGTGATCGGTTGGCCCCGCCCCCCCGGGGGGTGCGCCCCGGCTTTGGCTACGTGGCTCGGGGCGGCTTGTGGGGCAGTCTCAGCGCGCAAAAAAATGGAAGGTGCCGCCGTGGCAGGAGCACCTTCCATTGTGATTTGACGGGCCTTCGCTTGTCGCGAAGACCTGACCGCCGCCGCCCTCGACGTCACGTCGTGAGCATTCGATTGAGCGGCACGCGGCCGATGTTTGGTGGCTACCTTCGCTTGGCGCGTCGCTTCTTGGTGGCCCTCTTCTTTGTAGCCTTCTTCTTGGTGGCCTTCTTCTTCTTGGCCTTCTTCTTTGTAGCCTTCTTCTTGGTGGCCTTCTTCTTTGTAGCCTTCTTCTTTGTAGCCTTCTTCTTGGTGGCCTTCTTCTTTGTAGCCTTCTTCCTGGTGGCTCTCTTCTTCGTGGCTCTCTTCTTCGTGGCCTTCTTCTTGGTGGCCTTCTTCTTCGCCTTCTTCTTTGTTGCCTTCTTCTTTGTTGCTCTCTTCTTCGTGGACCGCCGTTTGGTGGCCTTCTTCTTGGTGGCGCCTTTCTTCTTGCGTTTAGCCATAGCGACACCTCCTTTCTGCAGAAAAGTCTAGAGTAGTGTGAGTCCTTGTCAACTTTTTTTTCACCACTCGTGTCAAACTGGTCTTCGGCACGAAATGAAACTTGCGTGAGCTAATCCGTACGGCTTACATGTACCGTGGAATCATGAACGCGCACAACGCCATCATCTTCGATCTCGACGGAACACTCGTCGACTCGCTTCAAGACATCACCGACGCGCTGAACAGCGCGCTGCGTCAACTCGGTTGTGATCGCGTCGACAAAGCGCTCGTGCGGCAGTGGGTGGGCGACGGTTTGCCCGAGTTGTGTCGTCGCGCGATGGCGCACGCGGGCAAGTCGAGAGAAGCCGATCGTCTTCTCGAAGCGGCACAAATCGCATACGAATCAGGCTGCACGCAGACGACCTGCTGTTTCCACAACATACTGCAAATGCTAGACTTACTGCAATCAACCTCGATTCCGCTGGCCGTTCTGTCCAACAAACCGCACAGGTTCGTCGAACGTGTTATCGACGCGCTGGCGCTCACGTCGCGCTTCGTTTCGGTGCGGGGCTATCGCGATGAGATCGACAAGAAGCCATCGCCTCGGCAAGCGGTCGCGCTAGCGAATTCGATGGGCGTCTTACCGGGCGACATCTACTTTGTCGGGGACTCGCCGGTCGACATTCAGACGGCGAGAAACGCGAGGATGCAGGCTGTGGCCGTCGCATGGGGTTTGCGAAAAAAAGATGAACTCCTTGCCGCGCAACCGGACTTTTTGCTCGACGACCCGTTGGAATTAATTTCCGTCGTAGAGCATCACCGCGGCTGGGATTCCGGTGATTCGGCCCGTTGAAACGAGATGGAACGCCTCGACCGCGTGCTTGCCCACGCCATCGCATCGGCGTCGAGAGCGGTCGTCACGTCGAGGACCAGCGCACGTGTGTCGCGTCGAAGACCGGCCCTTCCTTGCAGCACAGTGCGTAACGTCGGCCTGAAGTGCTGCCTGGATCGTTGACGTCCACCACACACGATTGGCACGCACCGATGCCGCAGGCCATCATCCGTTCTAGCGACACCTCGCAGCGCACACGCCGTTCGGCGCAGAGAGCGGCGACGGCTTCGAGCATCGCCTCGGGGCCGCAGGCGTAGACCTGGAGGCAACGCACGTCACGATGCTGCTCGAAACTTCGCAACAATCCGTCCGTCACGCGCCCCTTCATGCCGCGAGACCCATCGTCCGTGGTGATCAATGCGCGGACCGAAGTCTGTGACGTTGCGTCCACGAGGATGTCGGTTTTGCCTGTGTTCGCAGGCTCTTTCGTGAACTCCAGCGGTAGCAAGTCGCCGCTCATGGCTCCGACGATCGCGGTGCAGGGGACGTTTCTGTCACAGAGGCGACCCGCCAGCCAGTGAATGGGTGGCACGCCGACACCTCCGGCGACTAGCAGCGAGTCTACCTTCTTGTCCGGGATGGAGAACCCGCGGCCTAGCGGACCGAGGAGGTCTATCGCGTCGCCGACGCGGCACCGATCCAGCCACGCGGTTCCCTTGCCGATGACGCGACCGACGATCTTGATCTGCGCTGTGTCGCCCGTCTGTCGCATGCCGGCGATGCTAAACGGTCTGCGCGTCGTTGCAGTCGATGGATCGGATTCGCTGCCGCACGACGAGCCTTGGCTGTTCGGTGGCGCGCAGAGTATCTGCAAGAACTGTCCAGGCGTCGCGCTAGGGAAATCTCTTATCGCGAGGGTCAGCTCGAAGTGGTCGCGGCATGGCGACTGACGGCCCGTGACCTGCGCGATGAATCTGCCGGGTTGGGGTTGCAGCGGCCGCATGGGTCTCGATGCTATCTCGCGGGTGGCTCGACGGAAACTCTAACGATGGCGGAAGGTCGCGGATTCGATGTGCGACGTGGTTCCGCAGATCGCGGTTTGCCGAGAGCGCGTTGCTTGCGCGCATACAGATGCGTGCGCAAAAAAAAGCCTTCGGATCAGAACCAGAGTCCTGATCCGAAGGAGCGCCACGGCTAGAAGTAGCCGAAAGCCGGTGGCGATTGCCCACTACTAATGTGTCGGCCGAAACTCCCTGGCCGAGCGTTGGAGAATAGTCTATCTAGTCTGCCGTGTCAACGCTCGATTGGAGATATGGCAACATTGCCACAGGCTCTGTAACCTATGTCGGTTACAGGGGTTACGGAGATTGTCCGCGTATCGTTCACAAGTCGTGGCAGGACAAGAACCTGGGAGCGATCACGTCGAAAACACTCGGGAATTGACGCGATTGCGGAGAAATCCGCACCGTTGGCCTGTTCGACGTCTCGGTGTCGTTAGTGCTTGTGAATACAGAAGTTATGGCGATTGTTGTTGCGGGGCGGGTTCGAGCTCCTGCCGTCAGATTCCGGTGCGGCGGCGGGGAGACCGCTGGGATATCGCCCTCGGGTGGGAACGCGGCGATGGCTTGTTGCGTTCGCCGGTTGCTTGGCATGTCCCCACTCTCTTTCGAGTGGACCCTGGGCAGAGCCGGGGGCTGTCGGTGGCCCTGCCCGCAAAGCCGAGGGCTGTTGGCGGGCCCCTTGGCCGCGCTGCCGCTTGAATGATTTGGTGCGGCCAACTATCTTCGATGCGCATTGCGCACGAGTGAATCCGAGAGCGGCCCAAGAACATGTTCGATACCCTGTCCGACCGTTTCAACGACGTCTTCCGCCAGCTTCGCGGCCGTGGACGTATTTCCGAAGACAACGTCCGCGAGGTCATGCGGGACGTCCGCACGGCCTTGCTCGAAGCCGACGTCCATCTCGATGTTGTCAAGTCCTTCACGAAGGCAGTCACCGAACAGGCCATCGGCGCGGAGATCATCAAGACCCTCCAGCCTGAAGAGGTCATGGTCAAGATCGTCCATGACGAGTTGATCCGCCTGATGGGGCCCGTGGACTCCCGCATCCCCTGGGTGGCCGGCGGTCCGACGATCATCATGATGGCCGGCCTGCAAGGCTCGGGTAAGACGACGACCTGCGCCAAGCTGGCGAAATACTGTCTGGATCAGGGCAAGAAGCCCATGATGGTGGCGTCCGACTTGAAGCGACCTGCGGCCATCGACCAGCTCGAGGTACTTGGCGGCCAGCTCGGCGTCGAGGTTCATGCCGAACGGGACCACCAGAACGCCGTGAAGGTCTGCCGCAACGGTTTGATGGCCGCGCAGCGCAAGATGCTCGACGTGGTCATCCTGGATACGGCCGGACGCCTGGCGATCGACGAGGAGATGATGGTCGAGGTGGCCAACATCGCCGGTGCGACGACGCCGCACCAAATCTATCTCGTCCTCGATGCCATGACCGGCCAGGATGCCGTCAACACGGCCAAGCACTTCAACGAGCGGCTCGAGTTGGACGGCGTCATCATGACGAAGTTCGACTCGGACACGCGCGGCGGCGCCATCTTGTCGGTCAAGAGCATCACCTCCAAGCCGGTGAAGTTCATCGGTGTCGGCGAGAAGCTGGATCGTCTCGAGGCCTTTCATCCGGACCGCATGGCCGGCCGCATCCTGGGCATGGGCGACATCGTTTCGCTCGTCGAACACGCGCAGAAGGAAGTCGACGCCGAGGAGACCGCCAAGCTCGAAGCGAAGATGCTGAAGGGCAACATGTCGCTGGACGATTTTGTCGGGCAGATGGACAAGGTGATGAGCGGCCGGTCGATGAAGGAGGTCCTCAAGATGATCCCCGGCGTAGGAAAGATGATGCGCGAGTCCGACATGCAGGTGGACGAGGGCGAAGTCCGACGGATGAAGGCGATCGTCAGCTCGATGACGCCCAAGGAGAAGGCCGACCCGAGGCTCATTGACGCCTCCCGTCGGCGGCGCATCGCTCGCGGCAGCGGGGCCGAGACGGAGGACGTCAGCGGCCTGTGCAAGCAGTTTCTCCAGGCGCGAGACATGATGAAGCAGATGGCCGGCATGTCGATGATGGACCGCATGAAGTTCGGCTCGCAATTCGCTCAGATGTCGATGGCCGGCGGCAAAATGCCGACGATGAAGGCAAAGACGAAGGCCAAGCCGCGGTCGAACCGTAAGGACCGTCGCAAGCAGCGGAAGCGCAAGAGCCGATAGGAAAGCCGAAAGCTGGGAAGAGCCGCGGTCTTCAGCCCGCGCGGACTTTCCCCACGAGGGAACGCCACTCAGCATCGTACGGCCGCGCGGGCTGAAGCCTGCGGCTCCTCGGCGACACACGCGGGCTCGCAATGCTCTCGAATCGCCAAGACTTGACAACTGACAACTCCTCTCAGCAAGGACTCGCCGCCATGAACACCCAACGATCAAACCGCCTCGTTGCCTGCGTACTCACGGCCTTGCTGGCTTCGGCGTCTGGGACAGGGTGCGACAGCAAGCCATCGAAGAAGGACACCGACAAGTCCAGCCCGACGCCTGCCGCCGGGGCACCGGGCGATGCTGCCGGCGAATCGTCGGACGCGACTCGTGATGCGACGGCCGCTGCGAAGCGCGAGCCGCAGGCCACCCCGGCTGACGTCGGGAAGACGTCGGGCTCGTCGCCAATGCTCAGGACCCAGACAACGGGCGCGGGCGCAGCGCTCCGGCGAC